>CAZZXL010000021.1:0-43952 GCA_964658035.1 uncultured Acetobacteraceae bacterium | reverse complement strand
CTGCCTGCCTGCCCGGCTACGGCGACCGAGTCATTCGAGAAATCTGTGTTGTTCGCGATGGTCGGCAGGGACGCTCCCGATGCTCCGCCGAAACCGCCGGCTGCTCCCGCGGCCATGGCATCGGCTGCTGCGCCAAGGAGGCTAAGATTCTGGGCGCCCCCTCCTGTGAACTGCCGGAAGTTGCCGCCGTTGCCGGCACCAGCGCTTTGCCGGGTGTCAGCAGCCTGCTGACGCGAGGCGAGGATCAGGGTAAAGTCCTGTTGCGCTGGAGGTGCTGCTGGAGTGATCGAGCCCCCAGGGGTCGAGCCTGGTGTCGTTGAGCCTGGAGTCGTTGAGCCTGGTGCCGAAATGACAATTTCTCTTGTGGTTGACGCGAACGCGAAAAAGTCGGCTCGCAGCACGTAGCGACCGTGGCCAGCAATGCTCAGGCTGTAGTTTCCATGGATGTCACTCGCGCTGGTGAACTTTCTTCCGGTGAGCGTATTGGTCGCGGTCACAGCGACCCCAGGCAGCGGCGTGTTGCCTGCTTTGATGGTGCCGCGAATCACTGTAGTCGTCGCTTGCGCGTTTCCCGTGGAAGGAACGGTTGGCGCGTCCGTCTGCGCCGTCGTCGCAGTCAGGGACCGTACGCCATTCGGGGCCGTCGGCGGTTCCGGAACTGCCTGGGTCTGCGCTGACCCGGTTGCAGGAGGTGCTTGCTCCGCCAAAGCCCCCTGCGCGAACACAGAGGCCGCGGCCACAAGAAGCCAGCGGGATTTTTGAAAATGTCGAGCGGGATGACGGCGTTGCGGCAAGGTCATGGTTGGCGTTCTCCTTGGCGGTGGGCCGGACCACTGTCAGAAGGGTCGCCATCGCTATGCTCGCCGGCTCTGAAAAGATACACGTTGGTGGCGAGGAAGGTCTTACCGCTCAGATGACCCTCGGCGCGGAGACTTTCGCCCGCCTTAATGTCGGCAAGCGTAATACTTTCACGGTGATGTTTGAAGGAGGTATTTTCGTCGATCACGAAGGTCTGTTTGGCTCCGTCAAGCCGGTCGAGAGTGATGCTTGGTTCGTCGCCCAGATTGACAGCGGTAATCTTGCCGGCAGTCCATGTCTTGCCTAAACCGGCGCGCGCTTTTCGTACCTCTTCGGCGTCGATGCCGATCAGTATAGCGGCGCCCACGGTCCTTGCCTGGCTGTCTACATTCCCCGTAGCGATCAGCATATCGCCGACGTGGATGTCGGTTGGTTTGGCGGGACCCCGGTTGGCCATCACCCGGGAATTGACACTGTAGAGCACCTTGTACGTGATGCCGTCATCCGTGCGTAGAGTATAGGTGCTGGGCCCTGCGGCGGTAACCGTGCCGCGGATGGTGTTGGCGTCGTTGAAGCCGGGCCAGTTGCCGCCGTTGCTGTCATCCTGCGCGCAGAGAATTGGTACGGAAAGCAGAACAAACGCAAACAACAGCCGCCGCATGGCCTCGAGCACACACACATACCCGCCCCGTCGTCGCGGGGTTCCCTCGGAGAGCAAATGAATGACTTCCTTTGTCATGGTCTGCAACTTGTACTTATCTAGCTTCGTCGAGCGCCTTGAAGGGCCTGGAGGATGATGTATCCCAATCCTGTGATTAGACGTCGTCATAGTGCATGAAGACGCAGAGGGTCCAGGATGGGGATCATGAGAGGTGGCAAACCGTGGAACGTTGCAGCTGCGCGGGTATACTCGGACGCAGACATGTCAGCCGAGCACGCTCACTCTCATCACCATCATCATGAACACCATTTCCAATCAACTGAGACGGTGCGTGATGTTGTCATTGGCATGTCTGATGGTTTGACCGTTCCATTCGCCCTCGCCGCGGGATTGTCAGGCGCCATCCATGCAACGCACCTGATTGTGCTGGCCGGGCTGGCAGAAATTGCGGCCGGGTCGATTGCCATGGGTCTGGGCGGTTACCTGGCAGCCCAGGGCGACGCAGAACATTACGCCAGTGAACGCAGACGCGAAGAGCGCGAGGTAGTGGAGCGCGTCCGCGACGAAGAAGAGGAAATTTACGAGATCTTCGACGCATATGGCGTCCAGCGGCTGGAAGCGCTTCCGGTGCTCGAGGCGCTGAAGCGCAATCCGCCGGCTTGGGTCGATTTCATGATGCGCTTCGAACTCGGCCTCGAAGAGCCTGTCAAAGGCCGGGCACACCGCAGCGCCATTACGATCGCACTCTCTTACGTGGTCGGTGGCGTCATTCCGCTTCTGCCTTACATCCTTCTGCAAGATGGTGTTCAGGCGCTGAAAGTGTCTGTCGTAACGACCCTGCTGGCCCTGATCGTCTTTGGCGCAATAAGAGGTCGGCTGACAGGAACAGGAGCACTCCGCAGCAGCCTGAGAACAGTATCTATTGGCGGGATCGCGGCGGCAGCTGCATTTGGATTGGCGCGGCTTTTCAGTGCGTCCTGACCCAGTTTGTTCATTCGATCGCTGAAACGTTGGTACCTGCGAATGCTATGACGACATCCAATGCAGGTATCTCCGGTTACTCAATCGTGGGGGCGGCAGGTCGAGCATTACTTTAGAGTGTTAGCCGGGCGGGCAACGCGATATGCTGCGTGGCTCTCCTAGGGAGAGAGCCGAAACTATGACCATCTCTGTCGTTCCTGCTGTTTCCAGCAATCCGCGTTTGAACATCGGCGTTCCCGAAGCTGACGCCCCTGCCATACGTGACGAAAATGCGCTGCTTGCTTTTTTCTGTAGTGTGCGGCAGCAAAGCCTCGAGCTTTGCCGGCCGCTTACCTCAGAAGACATGATGGTACAGTCGTGTGCCGAAGCGAGCCCCGCCAAGTGGCACCTGGCCCACACTACCTGGTTCTTTGAAACCTTTATTCTTTCCGAGTACCTGCCCGGCTATCAGGCCTTTCATCCGGACTTTCACTGGCTGTTCAACAGCTACTACAATTCACTTTCCGCTCAACCTGAAAAAAAGCTTCGTGCCTCGTTTTCGCGGCCGGGAGCGGAAGCAATTCTTGCTTATCGCCGGCACGTAGAAAACGCGGTCATGGAACTGATCAAACCGGGGATGGCGGAAGAGGCCATGCGGCGGCTGATCCTCGGGCTGCATCATGAGCAGCAACACCAGGAACTGCTGTGCTACGACATCAAGAATGCTTTCTGGAGCAATCCTCTCCACCCCGCCTACCTCGAGGGGAGTGACCGGCTGACCGCGCCTGCTGCCAAACAACCGCTGGGTTATCTGCGGTACAACGGCGGACTGGTGGACATCGGACACCAGGGTGACAGTTTCGCGTTCGATAATGAAAGTCCGCGCCATACTGAGTATCTACCCGGCTTTCAACTTGGCTCACGTTTAACAACGGTGGCTGAGTACCTGGAATTTATGCACGATGGTGGTTATGAACGCGCGGATCTTTGGCTGTCGGATGGTTGGGACGCCGTGAAGAAAGAAGGCTGGCAGGCGCCGCTTTACTGGCATCGCGCGGATCAAGCAGACTGGCAGATCTTCACGCTGCGCGGCAATGCGGCGGCAGCAGCCATGGCAGAAACGCCCGTCTGTCACGTGAGCTATTACGAGGCCGATGCTTTCGCCCACTGGTCAGGCAAACGACTTCCGACAGAAGCAGAGTGGGAGGTGGCGGCGGAGAAACATGCGGGCTCTCCCTACGCACTGGGCTGCAATTTTCTTGAAGGTCATGGCGGCGAGCCGGGGGCTTTGCATCCTCTCCCGGCTTCCGGCCATGCGGGCGGAACAGCACCGCAACAATTGCTTGGCGACGTATGGGAATGGACCCGTAGCCCCTACATTGGCTATCCGGGTTACAAGCCTGTGTCTGGGGCCCTGGGCGAATACAACGGAAAGTTCATGAGTAGCCAGATGGTGCTGCGTGGCGGTTCGGCAGTGACACCGGCCAGTCACATGCGCACCACTTACCGTAATTTCTTTTCGCCTGCTACACGCTGGCAGTTCTCAGGCATACGGCTGGCCGACGACTCTGCGGATGTACCTGCTGCAATGGAGACAAAGTAACGATGAATACAGCAACACTGCCCCAACTACCCGCTGCAGCGTATACCGCCCTGGGCTCAGAAGTATATAGAGGATTAACGAACCGGCCTAAAACACTAAGCCCATGGCTTTTCTATGATGCCGAAGGGTCGCGATTGTTCGAAGCAATTACCGAGCTTGAAGAATATTACGTTACAAGAACAGAGCGCGAAATTTTCGAAGCGAACGCGGACAGCATTTTGCAGGCGGCCGCGCTGGGATTGGATAAGTCACACAAGCTTTCGGTCATTGAGCTTGGTGCCGGAACTGCCACGAAGACCGGCATATTGCTGAAGGCAGCCGTATGCCGGCAGGGCGAGGTGACCTATCATGCCATCGATGTGTCTGGAAGCGCGCTCGAAGCGGCCAAGCAGAACATTGAGGAAAATATTTCCGGGGTGAAGGTCGAAACGAGCGTGTCCGACTACACTGAGGGGCTGGGAGCTATTTCCGCCGACGGCTCTCGCAAGGTAGTTCTCTACATCGGTTCAAGCATCGGAAATTTCGAACCCGCCGCCGCGATGGATGTACTGCGAGGTGTACGTTCGCAGCTAAGACCAGGGGATCGATTGTTGCTGGGTGCCGACATGGTGAAAGACCTGCCCACACTGCTCGCAGCCTATGACGATGCCCAGGGCATTACTGCCGCCTTTAACAAGAATGTGCTGCTGCGCATCAATAGCGAACTGGGGGCAAACTTTCATCCCCAGTGTTTCCGTCACAAGGTGCGATGGAACGGCGAGGCATCACGCATCGAAATGCATCTCGAGAGCTTGATCCGCCAGACGGTAGAAATACCGGCACTGGGTATAGAAGTGAACTTCAAGCGCGGAGAGACAATTCATACCGAGAACAGCTACAAGTTTACAGCCGAGTTGCTACAACACTTTCTGACCCGTACCGGATTTAAGTTGCAGGACCGCTGGATGGATAAGAAGAAGTGGTTCAGCGTTATCCTGGGTGAAGCTATCTAATAGCACTAAAAGTTTCTGTAGATATTGGGAGAGTTAGTAGAAGACCAAGGTGGTTAGCTCACAATCTCCTTATTAGATTTCCCTTTTATAACAATTACCGGTTAGTTTCCGGCTCATCTCCCTCCCCCTCTCGCCGATACAAGCCTTGAGCGCAGTCACAGGTTGCTCCTCCTGTTGAAGGAGAGGCCTGCCTGTGCGTGCAACCAGATGCCACATCTGATTGCCGATTGGCGATGGCAGGGGATGCACGATGAAGCGACCAGGATGGATAACAGCGGTTCGAGCGTGCCGCATCTTTTTCGCACTAGCTATCTTGTTGCCATACCTGGTGGTAAGTGCACAGGGCCTTGATCGCCCTGCCGGCTCGCTCCGCACCTCCCCGGCAAAACGTTACGCGCTCTTCGATCAGGGAGAGTTACCAGGGACCGCTCTTCCGCTTCACCTGCGGCTCCTGCTTAACATCGCACCGGCAAAGAAGACGGCCCGGTTGCGATTGCTGCTGAAACAGCAGGATGCACATGCGGAAAACTATCACCGCTGGCTCACTCCGGAACAGTACGGTGAGCAGTTCGGTCCGCATGTGCAGGACATACAGAAGGTAACCGCATGGCTTTCCAAGAGCGGTATGCAGGATATTGCTGTAAGTCGCGGCCGTGATTTCATTACATGCACCGCCTCTGCCGACGTGGTGCAAAAGTCGCTGCAATTAAAGCTTCATCGTTTTCTAGTAGCAGGAACAGAACATTATGCGAACCTGTCCGAACCGCAAATGCCTGACGAACTGCATGGATTGATTGCAGGCATTCGCGGGCTGGATGACTTCACTATGCAGCCATCAGGTCTGCGCCAGCGTGAGCTACATCCTGCCTATGCCGCCACGGGAAGTGCGACGCAAAGCCTGAGCCCAGCCGACCTTGCGACTATCTATGATGTGACTCCATTTTATGCGGCAGAGAATGCCGGAGCACAGCCTACGATTGCCGTTCTTGGCACGGCCACACCTTCGCTGTCTGATTTCCGCGCCTACAAGAAAATGTTTAGCCTGCCTCCCAATGACTTTCGATTGATCGTCGTCCCCGGTGGCACCAGCAGCCAGACGGCACAAAATGTACTGGAATCTGCTGTCGATCTGGAAATCGCAGGAGGGATTGCGCCTGCAACCGGTTTGCTTTATGTGCAGCACCAGGACATCTTCGAAGCTGCTGCGTACGTCATCGACAACCGGCTTGCTGACGTCGTCAGCATGAGTTATACCGTGTGCGAACTGCCCAGTCCGAATGACCTGGTGTACGAGGAACTGGCGCTGCAGGGGATGGCGGAGGGGATAACGTGGGTAAGTGCCTCGGGCGATACCGGCGCGGCAGGTTGTGACACGAGTGGCGAGCAGGATGCGCTGTTTGGACTGGCTGTGAACCTGCCGGCGTCGCTGCCTGAAGTAACGGGCGTAGGCGGGACCCGTCTGATGACCAACCCCCCCGCTACATGGAGTCAATCGAGCCCCGGCACCGGATCATCTGCAACCTCTTATCTTCCGGAAGAAGCATGGAATGGCGAAGTAGACCGGCAATCAGTTACGGCGAGCGGAGGCGGCAGCAGTAAAGACTTCTACAAGCCTGGTTTTCAAGCATCGATTGAAGACAACGTTGCAGGACGCGAAGTTCCTGACATATCTATGGTTGCGGCTGAAGCGGAACCGGACTATCTGATCGTCTCCGGTGGACTCATCCAATACATAGGTGGCACCTCGGCAGCGGCGCCACTATTTGCCGGGATGACTGCATTGATCAACCAGTACCTTTTACATCAGGGCACACTGAAGATACCTGGACTTGGCAACATCAATCCAATTCTGTACAGACTGGCACAGGTTGCGCCCGATGCTTTTCACGACATAACTACCGGCACCAATAAAGTAGCATGCAGCAATGGTGCGCTTGATTGTAGTGAAGGCAGCCTGGGCTACGATGCGGGTATCGGCTATGACATGGTGTCGGGACTTGGAAGCATCGATGCATGGAAGATCGCGACACTCTGGACGAGTGCGGAGATGAGCCCTTCCACGATTACGCTCAACGACAACGGTGACTCCTCCTTGACCGCCGTTGTCCGTGCCGATCAGGAAAGTGCGCCGGGGACAGTCGTCTTTTCCTGGAGCAATTCGGCTTATTCGAACAATGCTCAGCAGTTAGCCCGTGTAGCCGTCGATGCCGGTGGAAATGCGGCGACAAGCGCCAACGGTTTACCAGGTGGCGTCAATGTCGTGACCGCAGTCTATGAGGGCACGACGACCTTGCTGGGCTCCGTGTCCGAATCGGTCATGGTCAATGTAAGTGCACCGGGGACCCCGGTCGCCACGGTCAACTTAGTCGACGTGCAATCGGAGTACGCCGAGGGGGAATACCTGCCACTGGCTGCAACCGTTGCCGGAACTCTCACGGCTCCGACAGGATCGATCAATTTCTTTCTGGCTGACCATTTGATCGCATCCGCTGTGATCGCAGACGGGCTCGCGACTGCGCTTTCGTCCACGCTGCCAGTGATCGGAACGACCAGTCTTACCGCCCACTATGGTGGCGATAACGTATACGCCGCTGCAGTATCAGCGTCCGCCGTGCTGACCGTGATCGGCGCCACGGTGCTCATTCCGCCTGTCGGTCAGACGCCGCTGACCCCTGATTTTACGATCGTCTTACCTGTTGCCATGACCATTCCACAAGGGCAAAATGGCAGCTTTTCCTTTACTGTTGCACCGCTGAACGGCTTTGCTTCCGTGGTCAATCTTAGTTGCAGCGGGATCATCAGTGGATATGGATGTTCACTTCCGCCGAGCGTGACCCCGGCTGCATCGACAACGCTGCTGGCCAGTCTACAAACTGTCTCGGTCGCCTTCTTCCCCCTGGGGTCGCTATTGTTTTTCCAGCGGAAGATTCGTCTCAATAAAAAACTGATGTTTTCAATCGGCACTCTCTTAGTATTGTTGCAGGCTGGCTGTGGGGTGACCGTGAACCCATCCAGGCAGGCAACAACAACAGGCACTTACCCTGTAACTATTAAAGCTGTGTCTGGAAAACTTACCCACAGCGCGGTGATCTTGATTACGGTTGAGTAAGCCGGTCTTGACGGCTATTCATTGGTTCTGACTCGCATGGCGCACCCGGCGTTTCCGGGGTATAAGTCCTGACCTCCTCGTAACGCGGTCCAAACGCAGAATCGTGAACACCGTGGCTGCAAATTGTTCTACGTGAGCTGCACTGTCAACTTCACCACGGAAGACGGCGGAAACGTGAAGCGGAGAGCCTGTCCGTCGACGGTGACTGCGGCCGCCTTCGTCTGCACGTTATTCGGCTCGGTAAAGGTATTATGCGTATGGACGTCGATCCCGCCGAGTACCAGTGCGGTCGCCGACGCAGCACTCGCCTCCCCACGCAGATGAATCTGCGTCTCGCGCGCATCGGTCAAGTGCGGATTCACCACCGTGAGCGTAAGTGTTTTGCCGATGCGTGATGCGGAGCCATTCAACCCCCATAAGCGCACATCAGCCGTCTTTTCTTCTACCGCAACTGCTTCATCCCCTACCGGACTGAGCTGCTTTTTCACGTCTACGCGCGGATACTGAATGGGAGGAACAGCGAATTCGACACGAACAGCTTCGCCGCCCATATGATCCTTGTACAAGTCAAAAACATTGAAGATAGGTGTGGTAATAAACTTATCCTCGTGCGAAAGGAAAAGCGAGTCGATGCAATTGATCAACTGTGCGCAGGCTGCCATTGCCACCTTTTCCGGATTCCTGTTGAAGATATCGAGTGTCATGGCAGTCATCACGGCGTCTCGCACGGTGAGTTGTTGTCCAAGCACATGCGACGGATCAAGCTTGGTGTCGCTGAATCGATACCAAGGACCGTATTCGTCGACGATCAGCTTCACCCTGTGATCGCGATCGTGAACACCCATCACGGTCCAATGATCATTGATGATCTTCTCCATGCGGTTGGCCAGCGTATAGCCGGGGTAAACATCCGTGTTCTTGAAGCTGAGTGCGTCCGGTAAGTCGGTGTAGTAATGCAGCGACCATCCGAAGGGGACCTGGGTGTGGCGAGGGCCAAAGATGTTCTCAAAAAAACCTGCGGTCCAGGCGACGTCATCCTGGTTAGGTCCTGAAGCAATCAGTTTCAGGTCAACGCCGTAGCTTGGGATCCAGGCGGTGTAGCGTCTGAATTCTGCAGCATATTCGTCAGGAGTAAAGGTGCCGCCGCACCCCCAGCTTTCATTGCCAACTCCCCAGTACTTTACGTTGTATGGTTCCCGCTCCCCTGCGGCTGCGCGCATGTTCGCGTAAGTGCTGCTGCCCGCGGGAGAGTTGCAGTATTCCACCCACTGGTCGAATTGCAGCGCAGGCAGACTGCGAACATTGGCAGCTAGATAGGGTTCAGCTCCGGATAATTTGCAAAAACGAACAAAGTCATCAGTACCGAACTGGTTCGGATCAAAGTTACCTGGCCCAAGCGGAACAGTGTTTTTTGAGTCGGGATCATCAACCCAGAAGTCGGTGCGGGTCGGGCGCTTGTCGCGCGGGCCAACGCCGTCGCGCCAGTCATAGCTGTCGGCAAAACAGCCGCCCGGCCAGCGTACGGCCGGCGCCTTGATCTGGCGCAGTTTTTCAATGACAGCCGAACGGATGCCCCGCTGGTTCGGGATCTTCGACTTTTCGCCGACCCAGATGCCGTCGTAGATGACCGCGCCTAACTCTTCGGTGAAATGGCTGTAGATGAAAGGGGAGATGGTGCCTAGCGGTTCATTAAGGAGCACTTCGATGTTGGCATCGGCAGTCGCGGCGAAGATCGACCGAGGCTGGATCAGGAAAGTGGAGCCGGCAAGGGCTCCTGTTTTAAGGAAGTCACGACGTTGCATCTATCACCCTCTCGAAGTGGAAGTAGCCGGGCTCGGTCCGGAGGCTGGGGAGCCTCGTCAACGTCTGCCTGCTGTCCTCAATTCATGCACTCGCAAGTTTATCTCAACCAGCGTGCCATGCGGGATTATGAGCCTGTATAGAGTTGAAAAGCCGCCCAGTACAGGGGTTTACGATAGATGCCGGAGGAATGCAGCAACGTAAGCTTAGCATTACGCAGAGCGGCATCCGGGGCGCTGTGCCTAGCGCGCAGTTCGACGTACAGTCGGTCCATAATCAGCGGCGTCGCGGCGTCATCCACCTGCCAGAGGGCGCCGATAACACTGTGCGAGCCAGCACGCAGAAATGCCCATGAGAGCCCAACCAGCCCCTCCCCTGCATAGGCGCGCTGACCGGACCCATTGCAGGCAGAGATGGTTACGAGTTGTGCATGGATGGGATGCTGGATGATCTCGCGCGCATAAAGCTTGTAACTTTCCGGATGTTGCGGCGAAGGTGAAAGAACAATCGCCGAGTCAAGCGGGCTCAACACGCTCGCCGTACCGTGTGCGACAAAGTGAATATAGCCGAACTGTTCGGGGCTGCTCGCGGAATAGGCTGACGGCGTAGCAGCGGACTGGGTTATGAGTGTTCTGGCAATCACGGGGAACTGATTTTTAACCGCTTGCACTTCAGACGCGGCATGGGGAAGCTCTGCAAAACCCGTGCCACCAATTGTCGGATTGCCGAACAGTAGCAGCTTGTCGGAAAAGCCCGACGTGCGCTTCGAAGCCGCGCCAGCCAGCATGCGTATAGAGCTAGCATTGGTCAGGGTAACGTCTTCGATCCAGTAATGTGCGGCGTCGTTTGTGCCAGGCGCGTTGAGGTGATTGGCGGGAACAACCAGTGTTTCAAAGTTAAGCTGGTTCAGGATGCCATCGGGAATGATGATGACGCGGGAGTTTGCCGGGATCATGGAGGCCGCTGGTGCTACCAGCGAGCGGTAGAGGTAAGTCGCATCGGCATCCTCGTTGCGCAGTGGGTCCCCGGAACGTTGAAGAGATTTGCCGTAGCTTTGTATCGCTGCTTGCAACTCTGAAGCTTTCGGCAGGGTAAATAGCTTTGTCTGCCTGAAATCAACAGCCCATAAATAAGATCTCTCAGGCCCGAGTGCATAGAACAGGATGGTCGCGTTCAGCTTTTTTGCAGTGTCGTCTGCATGGAGAGGGGCGGCAAGCGGGCCGCTCGATTCTCGCGTCGTTTGTCCAAGACCTTCTGACAGAGTGCGGGCGCGTCCTTGGTCGAGCAGGCTGAGAGCACGACTGGGTTGATGCTCATCGATGAGAAAGTTGGCGTAATCGCGATAAAGCTTTTCGCCATTGGCAAAGAAGGGAAGCTTGAGTTCTTCAGCTTCAACTGAATCGCGCTGTGCTTCAAAGGTGTGGATCGCTTGCCGATACCAGAGCTCAGCTTTCTTTGCCTCATTACCGCGATTGTAGAAATTACCCAAAGCGTCTTCAGTATCGCAACGGATCTCGGAGTCACCTGCGGACTTGGTGTGGACGTCAAGCAGCAGTTTGTCGGCAACCCGCTTGTTTAATTGTTGCGTCGCGATCAAAGCCTGGAGAAAAAGCGGCTTGATGACAGCAGCACGATTTGGCGAAGATTTCGCTGCCCTGATGGCATCGTTGCTAAACCCAAGTGCCAAGCTATACTGATGCTTTTCGTACAACAGAAAGCCTAATTCAGTGCTGATGCCTGCGATTTTATCAAGATTGACTATCCTGTTCGCAAGCTCGAGAGCACGCCTGTAACAAGCCTCAGCTTCGACTGAGTTACCTAACCTGTAGTAAGAAATACCTTCGTCCCAGAGCCAGGTTACCCGGTCATTGATTACCCCTGCCTCAGTTGCTTCCTCCTCTGCCTGCCTGAAGGTGGACAGCGCACGCATGGCATCGCCCAAGTGCAGAAAGGCCAGGCCGCTGTTTCCCATGCCTGCCTGGGAAACCTGCCGGGCTTGTATCTTGAGCGCGAGCGCCGAGGATTGTGCGAAGAAATCCAAAGCTTCATCGAAGTGCCCACTGTCGAGGGCGACCATGCCAAGATTCAGAAGGTCACTGGATGCAAGGAACGCGTCCCCTGAAGCGCGAGCCTTCTGCAGACTTTCTTCATAAAGGGTAATCGAAACTTCCTGCTGATCTTTATATTCATCGGCGATAAGCGCTTCCATGCGTAGCAATTCCCCCAGCAATGGAGAACGTGTGGAGGTGCAGAGCATCCTGGCTTCGCGGATTTCACGGTCTGATAAAGGAAGATCTCCAAGGAAGGCCTGTTCCTGCGCGCACAGGATGTCTCTTTTAATCAGGATGTCGCCGTCCGCGGGGAAGGATAACTTGTCGCAAGCTAGAAGTTTAATGACCGGAAGAGCAAGCCCTTGATAGGAAAGAATCTCCGCCTGTAGCAGCTTGAAGTTCATGCTCCATGAAGCATCTGAGGAAAAGGCGAGTTGCGCTGTCTCAGCTTCTTGTACCGCCAGGTTGAGGTTACCGTGTACCAGTTCTGTGCGGATGGCCTGGTATCTAATGGCTGGGTCCTGGTACGGCGCTGTTCCGCAGCCTGTCGATAGACCAACTGACAGGAATAGAAGAACCAGACTTATGGTGGCGGAACATGCGTGCCGCCGCCGCTCCCTTTGCCTGCACTCACACTTCCGCTTGTCGAGCAGCCCAGCTCCGCGCGGATCATCGTTAGCTCTACAGTGTGGCCGTGAGCAGTTACTTCGCCTAGATAGAGACGGCCGAAGTCTGCGATGTCGATGACGTGACCAAAGTCGTTGCCCGGGATCTGCGCGTCTATGCCATCGATCAGCGAACATAGAACGGTGTCACCTTCTTTTATTTCGCGGGAGGCCATCCAGCCCAAGCGCTCAGCCAGCCAGCGGTAGGCATCGCCACCGTGGTCCGCAGTAATACCGTCCATTAGCTTGACAGCTTGTGTGCGTCCTGTCTCCAAAAAGATTGGCCACTCAAGCGGCGGTAGCACGTCGCTCCCTTTTGCGCGCAATCCAAGCAGGGTAGGGTTGTAAGCGAGCTTAGGGTCAAAACCACCGATGCGTAGATTTTCGAATCTGGAGCCGGTGAACGAGACCCGCGGAAATTGAGAGCCTAAGCGGTACTCGATCGAAAGCTGCGCGACCACGCGATCAGCTGTCACCACTTCGAGGATGTTCAAGTTGTCGACGATGGCCGTGATCAGCGTAGTCCATGGGCCATCCTCGCTGGCCTCATGGCCGGAGACGTGGGTATATGCAGCGCTGCAGGAAATGACATCGTCAAGATGGAAGGCCTCGGTCCGTTGTTGCGCATGGCCGCCCACACCGGGCAAAGAGACCGATGCCTGCGCCGGAATGAACTGCTTGACAGGCGCGTGGATAATGCCGCCGAGAGAACTGGCGCTGGCGTTGTAATAGAACACCTTCTTGGCTTTGGAACGCATAAGCACCTATCGCGAATGGCAAATTTTTACCTGGCCTGTACTGCGCGTTGCAGACTACGAAGGGCCCAAGTTGCGATCAAGCATTCCACTTAGAGCAATTTCATGTTGACATGCTCTTCCCATTGCCATGGTCTTCCCTAAGATCTTCCAGGTGGCCTTTTCTTCCTGAAAGTGGGACAGCATCTCTCCTTCACTCTGAAGCTACAGCGACTCTGATTTAGTGCTGGACGATGAGGTCAAAAGGATCGCGGGCCAATTCTATGCTGGCTGTAGATGAATTCCCATCGTATTTTTTTCTGACATTTCCTTGAATCACCAGGGTGTAGCGTCCGCCGCTCCCTCGCATGGCCGGCGCATGGATGGTGACCGAGTCTTTCGCTGATTCGGCGTTGACCGGCACCACCCAGGCTACCCTTCCCGAAGGAGCCTGAAGCTCGCACTGGTAGCTTTCAAAGCGATCGTCGCCGGGGATGTCGACAGTCAGCAAATATGGGTGATCGGTCTTGACAAGGACGCTGGGAACAGGGCCGCCGCGGCTGTTACTGCCGATGAGCGAGATGGTTGGCAAAATCTCCGGAGAGTTGAGCTCAGCTACCTGGCTTTCCAAATGCGGAAGAACCGAGACGTTCTGATAAGCAATCACGAGGAGGGATGCGGCCAGTGCAGAAAGAAGGATGGCGGGCCGTCGGATGAGCATGTAGACGACACGATGGTTTTTCCGTGGAGGCTGCGAAAGTGGCTCGTCCCTCACGACCGGCGAAAGTGTCTGGACCGGATGTACCTGGAACTCTTTTCGTGCCGCGTCTATAAAAGTGGAGGTAGCGCTCAGATCGCTGGCGCACTCCCGACAATCGAAATAATGCTCCTCGAACTCTTCACGCAGACCAGCAGGAAGTTCGTTGAGCAGATATCGCTCGACCGCGCGGGTTCGAATTGCTTCAAGATGTTCCATACGGGTCGGCCGCCTCGTTTTAAACTTTCTTCACACTGGAAATATGAAAGCAGTCGTGCATGCATGGGACTCTAGTACATTCTTGTTTCGCCAAGGCGGCTTACATAAAAAACTTTGAACGACTGTTTTGCTCGATGCAGAAGAACTCTGAGGTACTCGCGGCTGATACCGAATTCTACGCAAACTTCATCCTTATTGCGCTCGTCGAGAAGAACGGATTGTAGTAATTGTCGATCGCGCGGGGGGAGCTGTTCGAGAATCTGGCGAACAACGCGCTCAGTGTCTTCTGTTTCGAGCAGGCTGAGGGCACTGGGACTTCGATTAATGAAGGTCTGCTGAGCATCATTGTCGATGGGGGAATCAGTTTTGTTTTTTGAGCGGTAATGCTCGAGCAGTACGTGATTGCAAACGGAATTAACAACGGCGCCCAGACGGTCGGGCTGCTTTAATCCGTTATCAGTGCGCAGGATGATGAGGACGCGCACAAAGGTCTCCTGGCGCACGTCCTCGATGGCTTCTCTGGAAGACAGCCGTGAGCGCAGTTTGAGTCGGATAAGTTCGCTGAAGTAGTCGACAAAATGCGCTTCAGTCTGCGGATCGCCCGACTGTAGTTTTTCGACGTACGACGCGTCAAAGTCATAAAATTGCAATCCACGATCCTCGTGCGCCTTGGGGAGCGTGCCCCAGTCTACACTGCGAGGTTTGCCGGCGACCCCGGTTGCGGGCAATCCAGCGTGGCGAGCCCGCGCTTTTACGGGAGCCGCCAACGGCAGAGGATGGCGGCAGGTTGAGAGAACGCGTGATGGATTGATTGAGAAGAGAGCACTCATTGCGATAGCGTCCTTATCTGCGGGGGAAGAAGTCGTACCGATCAAGGTAATTGAGTACGCGCTCGGTCAGGGTCGCATACGAAAAACTATCCATGGCATGCGCTGCCGTATGGCTGTGACTCAGGCTGTGTCGATCCACAGTCGATGAAGCGCAGGCCCATTGGCGGCGAGTGTGGGGTCTTTGCTGCATCCGACTGTTGTCCGTTCCTTGCCATCAAGGGGATAGTGGCAGCTCAGTCCGAACCGTTGCAAAGAAACTTGTATTTTCGAGGATAGATCTTGAAGACGGCTGAGAATCAAGTTCTACGTAGGATTGAAGCACTGCAAGGGCCAGCACCCAACCCAATTGGCTGCTGCCGCGGGTATGCGGATACAATTTCCAATCAGAGGATTGAATTACATGATGCCGATTGCTACCCGCAGAGGTTTTTTGAAAACCGCCGGCCTGGTTGCTGCCGAGTCGCTGATAGGGCCGAACCTGCATATGCTCGCGCAGACGCAAGAGGATGCGTCAAAGCCTGTCGCCAAGAATGACCGGATACAGATCGCACTGATTGGCGCCGGCGGACAGGGCCAGGGAGATACCGAGGTTGCTGTCAGTGTGCCCGGCGTCAAACTGGTGGCGGTCGCGGACTGCTACCAGGGGCGGCTCGACCACTGCAAGGAAGTATGGGGTAAGGACGTATTCACCACGCGCGACTATCGCGAGGTGCTCGAGCGCAAGGACATCGATGCGGTGATTATTGCAACTCCCGATCATTGGCATAAGCAGGCTGCCATCGATTCCATGAAGGCCGGGAAGGATGTTTATTGCGAGAAGCCGATGATCCATCTCTATGCGGACGGGCCGGAGATGATCGAGGCGCAGCGATCGACCAAACGGATAATGCAGGTTGGTAGTCAGCGTGTGAGTTCCATTGTCTATGCGAAAGCGAAAGAGTTGCTCGCTGCCGGCTCCATCGGTGAGTTGAATATGGTGACCGCCCGCTGGGACAGGAACTCCTCGATTGGCGCCTGGAACTACACGGTGCCTCTGGATGCAGATACGGAAACCTGCGACTGGCCGCGCTTCCTCGGAACCGCGCCGAAGATCCCCTGGAATGCTGAGCACTTCTTCCAATGGCGCAAGTGGAGATCCTATGGTTCAGGAGTCGCCGGGGACCTGTTTGTGCATCTGTTCAGCGGCACGCACTTCGTAACCGGCGCACTTGGACCCACCCGCGCCATGGCTACCGGTGGACTCCGCTTCTGGAAAGACGGCCGCGATGTGCCGGACGTCATGCTGGCGCTCTTTGACTATCCGGAGAAGTTCAACCTGAGCCTCCGCGTAAATTTCGTAGACGGCGGCGAAGAAAGCGAAGGGCTGATCTTTACCGGTTCAGAAGGTACGATGGAGATCGCCGGCAACTCGGTGATTGTGACCCGCGTCCCGCGCGAAAAGGAGCCGGGATTCACGGTCAGCACGTTTACAGAAGATATGCAAAGAAAAACAGTTGAGGCCTACCGGCAGAAGTATCCTGCGAGCCAGCCGGAGGGGCCGACAAGTGTCGGCGCAGAGCGCTATGTCGCGCCCCATGGCTATAGCGATCACTATGACCACTTCAAAAATTTCTTTGCATCTGTCCGGTCAAGGACGCCGGTGGTTGAGGACGCTGTATTCGGTTTCCGCGCGGCCGGCGCTGCACTGCTGAGCAATGTGAGCTATGAACGTGACTCTATCGTGCATTGGAATGCGACGCAGATGAAGATCGTCGACAAGAAGGCTTAAAGCAAATTACCTGAAGGTGTAGAGCGAAGATACGATGAACATGGGCTTTTTCGCCAGGGAAAAGGCAACATGTATCCAGCCAGAAACACCAGTCATAGCTATAGCTTCTTCCAGCAGAAGCTATAGCTATCCCGCTACTGCCGTAGCTTCATAAAGGGCACCGGCTTCAGATTCGGTCGCTTCCAATTGCAACACGTGCTTCTCCAGGTCGTCAGCAACGACTTTCGCGTACTTCAAAAAGTGGTTTGCTGACATCAGGACCATAAACCCTAGCCACATTTTTGATGGATTTCCACTCCACCTGCGGATAGCGGTCCCGAGAAAGCGCCAGTAGGCGACGCGATAATTCGATCTGATGCCCTGCTTCCAGACGGACGAGAAAAAAACACGCACGTTGTACCAGAAAGGAAGTTCAGGCGGATGCTGCGTTGACCGTGGCTGCCACGACTCCAGCGAGTTGAAGGCGCGCCGGAAGTAGGCCTCCGGCGTGTACAGACCCGAGAGCAGCTTGCCCAGTCCGCGCAGCAGGACAGGAAGCGGAAGGTTGGTGCGGAAGTTGGGCGGACTGAAATTAGAAGTGGCATCGCTGTCTTCAATCAGCCGACCCTCTTTACGCATACGATCGAACAACGGGGTGGTCGGGGGCGCCTGTAGCACACCAGCCATGGCCCACGTGATGGCTGTTTTATCAATAAACTGTAGCTGCCGCTCGAAAATTGTTTCGTCGTCGGAGTCAAAGCCCACGATGAAGCCGGCCAGTACCCACAAGCCGCTCTCGCGAATTTTGTTGACTTGCGTCACCAGGTCGCCGCGCAGATTCTGAAATTTTGATGAGCCCTTGAGCGCTTCCGCCGAAGGCGTCTCAATGCCCAGAAACACGTACATAAAGTTGGCTTCAACCATTGAGGCCAGCAGCTCAGGCTTGTCGGCGAGGTCAATAGAGGCTTCGGTGTAGAACGAGACGGGATGCTTGTTCTCCTGTTGCCAGACAGTCAAAGCTTTGGTCAGTTGCAGAGCGAGCTTATGGTTGCCGATAAAGTTGTCATCCACCATGAATACCTCGCTGCCCCAGCCAAGCTTACGGAGGGTGTCCAGTTCAGCGATGATTTGACCTGGAGATTTGGCGCGGGGACGTCGCCCGTAAATGGTGATGATGTCGCAGAATTCGCACTGGAAGGGGCAGCCGCGCGAAAATTGGATAGGCATGGAGGTATAGGCGTTCATGCGCAGCAAATCGAATCGCGGAATGGGGCTCTGCGACATATCCGGCTTGTCAATGATCTGGTAAAGAGCATGCGCTGTGCCGTTTTCGAGCGCGGCGGCAATCCCGGCAAACGCTTCTTCTGCTTCACCAACCATCACGTGGTCAGCATGTTGCAGCAGGAAGTCCGGTTCGCTGCTTGCCCACGGACCCCCAATGAACGTGCGACGGTTAAAAGCACGTGCGCGTGCGAGCGTGGCAAGGGTACTGACGCGCTGAGCCTGCATCGAACTGACCATCACCAAGTCAGCCCACTGCAGATCTTCATCGCTCACCACTTCGAATGTCAGGTCGAGAAGTCGGATCTGCCAACTGGAAGGACAGAGCGCAGCCACGGTGATGAGACCTAGCGGCGGCATCACAGATTTCTCCGGAACCAGTTCGAGGACGCCCTCAAAACCCCAGAAGGAATGCGGAAACTGGGGCCAGATCATCAATACTTTTAAATTTGGTCCCAATGGAGGAAAGGTGCGTACAGCCCCTACCTGATGCTTGTTCTCCGCAACATATAAGGAAAAGTGGTCTGTTGACGCTAGGGTCAAGGGCTACTCCATCAAGACGGCTACGCGCCGAGCTTGATCTGCCCGGGCTGCTAGGACTGAGGCATGGCCCCAGTCCTGGCCATGAAAGGGCTGCGTCGCCATCCATCCGCGACCGTGCGGCTGTCTCAAAGCTGACAGTCGTGACCTCATAATACTGATTTGCAGAAGGCCGGTCTTTAAAAAAGCGTGACTACGCAGGAGACGGCATGTTCGATCAGCCTGTTGTCTTTTGCATGTGACCATGTTTACTGCGTGGTTAACCTGCAAGCTTCCGTCGGATGCGACATTGGGTCAGGCAAGACCTTCGTCGATCCAAGAAAAATGGCGACTCGTCTGGAGTCGCCATGGGTTACGTTGTGCAAGAGTCGATGAGTCGAAAGGGTCAGGCAGCCTTTGCGTCGCGAAGGTCGCGCACCTTATCATGCGCCGCTTTCACATGATCCTGCTGGTTGGTCAGAATCTCCCGAATGTTCAATGGTAGATGAACTTCGAGCGCTTCCTTGTACGCCTTCTTTGCAGCATCTTCGCCCTGCTCTGCAGTCGCCAGC
Source organism: uncultured Acetobacteraceae bacterium (assembly GCA_964658035.1). Taxonomy (GTDB): domain Bacteria; phylum Acidobacteriota; class Terriglobia; order Terriglobales; family Acidobacteriaceae. Next base: position 24,654 of record CAZZXL010000021.1, on the reverse strand, counting down.
AGGGTGTGGTCACCTCCGCCAAGATTGGCTTTCAACTCACCCCATGCACGATGAATTTTGCCGGAGACCATCCCACTTTGGTGTACATCCTTGACGCCAAGGTGATGAAGCTCGTTCTCAAGTTCAGCTGCGAAGTTGGCGCGTTCCTGCGTTTCCTTCATGAAAAAAACACGGGCAGATTCATCCTTAATATGATTGCCGATTTCACGGAAGCCTTCATGACTGTCACGCAGAACGTCGATGAGCTTCTTTAAGGTGGTCTTTACTTTTTCCTGATCAATAGTTTCGGTCATGGTGGTTCTCCCCAAGGTTAGGACGCGAATTCATCGACAACGGCTGCCTCGAGCTTGGCCACCAGAGCCAATTACCTGAAAGTGTAGAGCGAAGATACGATGAACAAGGGCCTTTTTGCCAGGAAAAGGCCCCTGTATTCAACCAGAAACACCATAGCATCAGGTGATTTGCTCTAGCGATCTCTATACTCATGCCGGCGGCAAAGACGCCGCGACATGCATTTTCCGAGTCAAGCTCTTCCATTCCCGGAGATCGTCGCGCAAACGACTCCGGACCGCTATGGGCCGGAATGTCGCAACGGAATGCACATGCTTTCGCAGTACTTTCCGACTCCGAACCTCTGTAGCTAAAGTCACTAAAGTGCCTCGGGAACTAAATTTTTTACTGACCGCCTCATCCCCATAATCCGATAGTGTACTCACGTGGAGTGTACTCTTGGACTCGGAGATAAGTGTTCGATATCTGACAATCCGGGCAAAGGAAAGGCAAAGTGGCGCCGATGACGTTGCGTGTGAGGTTTCGGGAGAACTGACTCCAACGATGACACCAGCCAATGCATCGAGAGTTTTTGCTGTGCGGGAAAGCGCCTTCCGGCTGACGCTGCTTGCACTTGTCCTTTATGCATTCGTCGACGTCGGGCTCAATCAGCTTGCCTTCAGCAATGGTTGGACGGTTTTCTGGCCGCTCAACGGCGTTACCATCGCCATTTTGATCCGGCGCAAGACAAGCGACTGGGGGCCGATCCTGCTTGGAGCGGCCATCGGAACTGGTATTGGCGAGTGTCTCGATGGCAACAGCTTAGCCCTCGAATTGTGGCTCAGATGTTTCTCTGTACTCGAGATTTTTATCTGCGCATGGTTGTTACCAGCCTTCCGCAATCTGGAGGAATGGCTCGGCCGCCGGTATATCTTCATCAGGGTTTGCGCCGGACTGTTCCTCGGACCATTCATTTCTGGTGTGTTGGCAGCGCTTGTTTTCCACTTCTATCAGCATCAGAGATTCTTGTCAGCTTTTAATGACTGGGCAACCGCCGATGCACTTGGCATCATCGCCATGCTGCCCATCTCTCTGTGTGTCGGCTCACCGGAAATGAAAAAGCTGTTTGAAAAACAGCAACTTCCGAAAACTGCCTCGGTTCTTACACTTACCCTGTTCGTCACATGGCTGGTTTTTTCGGTTACGCGTTTCCCATTACTGTTCCTGCTCTATCCAACGCTACTGATTGTGGAAGGCGTACTGGCATTTGCGGGTGCATCGATTGCGCTTCCTATGGTCTGCATCTCCGCCGTTTACCTCACTGTGCATGGTCATGGTCCTTTCGGCGTGTGGCCACTAGGGATGCCGATCCCCGGAGGTGCCGCCTTACAAATGTTTCTCGGGTTTAATCTGCTGGCTCTTTTTCCCGCGTCCGTACTACTGATGGAACGAAGAAAGATGGCTTTCAACTTAAGCGAGACCAATGCCCGGCTACGCGTCCTGGCGTCGGTAGACGGACTCACCGGCATTGCCAATCGACGCTCGCTCGATGAGCGGTTCGTGGATGAATGGAAACGGGCGCAAAGGGTACAGACGCCACTCTCGTTGTTAATGATCGATCTTGATCATTTTAAGGACTTTAATGACCTTTATGGTCATCATGCCGGGGATCGCTGCCTGCAAACAGTCGCTGCGACGCTCAGAGAATACGTACGTCGTCCGCAGGACATGGCAGGACGCTTTGGCGGAGAAGAATTTGCCATTCTTCTGCCGCATACCCCGGTCAACGACGCCTTCGACCTGGCTGAGCGTGTGCGAAAAGCGGTCTTTGACCTCGCCATCCTTCATGAGAAAAGCCCGCATTTGCGAGTGACTGTCTCGGTAGGCTGCTCCGCGGCGATTCCTTCTGCAGGCAATGACAGGTTAGAACTGCTTCGTACCGCGGACGCGGCACTTTACAGGGCAAAAGAGGCTGGGCGCAACGTAGTTGCCCTGCTTTAACAAATGCGCAGCCCTACCCCTCTATCACCCGGGGTACGTTCACCTGCATAGCATGACGGCCAAGCTATGTCGCAGATTTCCGTCCGTTCCCGCCTGTTTTTAGACGGCCGTCCATCCCCCGTCTACGACCAGGGACTGCCCCGTCATGAAGCTCGAAGCCTCAGAAGCTAGAAAAAGCAGGGCCCCCGATAACTCAGCAGGCCGCCCGATCCGGCCTAGACTGGTACACCCCTTCAAACGTTCCAGGAACGGATCTGTACCATTCACCGTGTTCTTGCCCTCGGCGTCCTCTGTATTAGAAAAGGGCCCGGGCAGAATTGCATTCGCGCGCACGCCATAACTGCCCCAGAAAGAGGCTGTATAACGTGTAAAACTGAGCAACGCAGCCTTGGCGGCCGAGTATCCGGGAGGATTGACAAATGCTGTGCCGGCATAGAGCGAGGGTCGCGGTGCCACCAGCCCATACATGGTCGCAATGTTCACGATGCTTCCGCGCTGCTGCTTTTTCATCATCTCGCCAAGGATTTGTGTCGTTTGTACCGCCCAATAGACGCCGCCGCTGAAGTTCTTAAGCCACTGCTCCGCCGTCGATTTTTCGAGCGTGCCATCAGGAACATTAAACCCGGTCGCCGATCCTAGTTCATGGGCGTTATTGATGAGGATGTCAACGGAGGCCTCCGTCGCGACAATTTCAGTCAACACCTTCTCAAAGGCCGGCGCGTCATACATGTCAATCTTGAAATGGCGAACCATCTGGATACCGAATTCAGTCGCCCACCTTTTTGCTTCCAGCTCGATGCGCGCAGACCGACCGATCACGATGACGCGCGCACCATTTGCCAGCAATGTGAGCGCGAATGTCCTCCCAAGAAACCCGGACGCCCCGGTCAACACCGCAGTTTTCCCCTCAAGCGAAAAAAGGCTTCTACTAAGGAGCGCGGAAGCTTCGATTAAAGGCAAGTGCGGCCGCCATCTATTACCAGGTTTGCGCCTGTCATGTAAGACGAAGCGTCCGAGCATAGAAACAGAATGGCTCCCTGGTACTCATCTCGCTTAGCCATACGGCCCAATGGAATCAGTTGATTCAGCCTGTCAAGGAACACCTCGGGCTGACCGTTGAGAACGCCACCTGGAGAAATCGCATTCACCCGGATCCCCGCCTCCGCCCAATAGGTCGCAAGATAACGAGTCAGGCCGAGCAAACCGCTTTTAACCACTGAATAGGTCACAGGCTTGACAGGTTGTATCGCCTCCGCGACACCGCTGATGCGATACAGCCGTTGGTCCGGAGAGATCAAAGCAAGGTCTGATGCGACATTTACAATCACACCGGATCGGGCTCTGACCATAACCGCACCGAAAACTCGGCTGCATAGAAATGCGCCGGTAAGTCCAACGCGTAGATCTGCGTCCCATGCCTCTATCGACAGGTTTTCCAGGCGCGACCAGGCAGTGCCGGCAGTCTCTTCCACTTTTGGATTATTGGCGGCATTGTTGATGAGGATATCAATCCGTCCGAAACGCTCGACAATCTCAGCACATGCCTTGTCTAGCTCTGACGGAACGCTCACATCGGCCGAAATGCCAATGCAATCAACTGCGTTTCGGGCCGCCAGAGTCGCTGCGGCAGCTTCCGGGTTCGCGGCGGCAAGATCGAGCAGTACGACATGAGCGCCGGCAGCTGCAAGCACATCCCCGTGATGCCAGCCGAGAAGGCCAGCACCGCCGGTGATGACCGCGACCCGGCTGGAAAGGTTGAAAAAGTCGCCCACACGTGTTTTACCTTCAGAGTCGATGATCATTATGCGTTCTGCCCCTTGTTGGCGCTCATCTTCTCGTCAAATACACCGGGCTTGTCCTCCGTCTACGACGTAACAACCGCCGGTGATGAAAGTGGCCTTCGTTGAGCAGAGGAAGGCAATCAATGCAGCAACCTCATGCGGGCGACCAAAGCGTTTCATCGGTACTTCGCTGTCTATGTACATGCCCACTTCATCGTGACGCGTGGCCAGGTGACGCTCCCAACTGCCTCCCGGAAAGAAGATATTGCCGGGAGCGATCGTATTCACCCTGATATTGTGCTCAGCGACAAGACCAGCAAGATTCTTGCTGTAGGCGTGAAGTGCGGCCTTGGCCGCACTGTAGGGCAGGGGCGCTCCGCTCCCCTCTAACCCAGCGATGGAGCCGACAAAAAGAATGCAGCCGCCTCCTCGAACGATCATTTGCGGAATGAAGGATTGAGCAAGCAGTACGCTTCCAAAGAAATTCTGGCGGAAGAGCCGCGTCCATTCCTCTTCTCCCTGGTACCATCCGGTGTTACCGCTTCCGCTGCCAACATTGGCAATTAGGATATCAATGCCTCCCCACGTTCTGTTTAACGTAGCAAGCACTTCCTGGATATGAGAGCTTTCGGTTAAGTCGCCACAAAACGAAAATACATTTTCTTCTCCATAGCGGCATTTCAAACCGGATGATGCGGACGCAAGACCCGCTTCATCACGACCGATTATACAGACCCTGCAACCTTCTGCGAGTAAGACTTCAGCGGCTGCCAATCCAATGCCGCGCGACGAACCAGCTATCAAGGCATTTCGAGCTGAAAGACCAAGTTCCATCTACCCGTCCTTGACGATCAACACTCCCAGAAGCTTTTGATAAATGCGACATTAGTGCGTGCGAGTTGTACTTCATCACCTGGTTCGCCGCGCGCAGCTTGCAGCGTGAAGTCTCCGACATACGCAATTGACTTCAGATTTGCGAACAACTGCCCAAAGTCGGTATCTCCTGTGCCCAGCGAGACCGTTTCACCTCCACGTAGTCTGTCTTTGATGTGAACACTGCCGACCCGATGACCGTACGCGGCAAATTCTTCGCCAACATTGAAACCTAGGGAAGCACTATTTCCGCTGTCGTAGTTCACTTTCACCATAGGGTGGGTGACCCGATCGAGAAGCGACGCGAAGATATCTGGCGGAAGGTCAGTCTCGAGATGGAGTTCGATCCCGCATGCCTCTAAGCTGGGAAGCACATGCTCGATTGTGCGAACTACCGTATCTTTGTCGACGCTGGATGAGATGCGGGACTGGTCGACAAAGGGAAGCACTAAGCGCTTTGCTTGAACAGACTGGGCCATCTTCAGCAGTCGATGAAGTGCATTCAGCCGGTCCTTATATTCTGGTGCGCTGCAACGAAAGAACGGGAAATCCATAAACCAGTCAGCGCAAACAGCACGAATATACACGGCAAGATCTGCTGAAAGCTCAGCCACCTTCTTTAATCCTGCCTCGCAAAACAGAGGATTCACATCTGCGCCGTATGCATCATGAATCCACTCAAGGTAGAGAAGCGGTACTTCTGCCGCACGTGCAAATTCATCTTTCCATCTATCCCTTGGGAACGACTGCAGCCGTCCCCCTTCCGGGGGGACAAGCCTCCCCTGCATCACACCTATCATCGTCATGCCCTTGAATTCGCGGTCATTGTTCTGCTAGCGCCGGCACAATCATGTTTGCCATAAATTCATCCCGGCTCAGAAATGGAAACAGGTCTTCAAGCGGCCTTGAGACAAAGCTTCCATCTGGCTTCTGGTAAGAAGAGAGTCGCGGTTCGCGCATCTCATCTGCGATCACTCGCACGTCAACGATCACCGGACCTTTCATCGCCAGTATCCGCTTAATGTCCCCGCGTAAATTTGTCTGGTCATGGATGATTGCAGACTGCAAGCCATAGGAGGAGGCGATCTTACTCAAATCCGGCAGGGAGAGGCCGGTGCCCTCATCACAACCGATACTTGCGCCGCCGAAGTAGGTGAGCTGTGACGCACGAATGGATGCGTAACCGTTATTGTTTAAAACAAAGAACTTGATTGGCAGGTTGTGGTAGGCAATCGTTTGTAATTCCTGAATATTGAACTGGAAACCGCCATCTCCATCAACGGCAATAACATCGTGCCCCGGATTGGCCAGAGCCACAGCAACTGCCATCGGAATGGCATACCCCATTGCACCTAATCCGGCCGTGTGATAAATGCGCTGACTATGCGGTGTTGGGCAGGCAAGCAGGTAAATCTCGATGGCACTTCCCGCGTTGCCGCAGACATGGCGATGTTCAGCGGTACACTCGGTACCGAGAACTTCGGCGAGATTAAATATGCTCACTCGACCGGAGCGCTTTCGATGCTCTTCCGTCACCACCGGATAGAGTGTTTTCCAATCAGTACATCGATTGGTCCAGGCGCCGCGATCCTTCCCCCGCATCGAAGTTTTTTGGCGAAGCACTTCGCTTAGAAAGGTTTTGGCGTCTTCAGTAATTGGCTGGTCAAGATAAGGGCTTAACTTGCGAAGTTCGGCTGGATCAATATCGACAACCGCTTTGTGCGCCCCGCGAGCAAGGTGTTGAGGGGCGTAGCCCGTGATCGCAAAATCAAGCCTGACGCCGATAGTAAGCAGGAAGTCGCAGTTCTGCAGAGCAAAGTTAGCCCCTCTTGCGGCAACAGAGCCGGGCCTTCCGACAAACGCTGCTTCGTCACTCGGCACCAGATCAGCCGCGCACCAGGTGGCTACTGTCGGAATGTCGAGGAACTTGCGAACTTGGGAAAACTCCGCTTCTGCGTGGGCCAGTCGGATCCCGTTGCCGGCAAAAAGCAGCGGTCGTTCGGCAGTATTAAACCTGTCAATAAGCCGGCTGACTTCACCAGCCAGGCGCTTGCGTCGGTCTTCAACCTGCGGGATAGTGGGAAGAACTCCCGTCGCATCAAAATGACGCAGAAGAACAGTTTCTTCGATCTGCGATGCCTGTACATCCAAAGGAATGTCAATCCACACCGGCCCGGGACGACCGCTCGTAGCCAGGAAGAAGGCCTTCTCCATATGGAAGCAAATCTCAGACGGCTCGAGCACGGTGACTGCGTACTTCGTGATCGGCCTTACGATTGAAACGATATCAACTTCCTGTACACCCAACTGGCGCATACCGAGTGAATTACCCTCTGTGTCGAACATGCGGTCCGGGCGCTTCACCTGCCCTGAAATGTAAAGGGTCGGGGTAGAGTCAAGCCATGCACCTGCCACCCCGGTGACGGCGTTAGTTCCTCCCGGGCCAGTCGTCACCATGGCCACCCCAACACCGTTGGTTGCTTTTGCGTAGCCTTCCGCACAGATGGCGCTCGCTTGTTCATGCGAGTTGCAGATCGCCTGAATCTCCCTGCAGTCGGCAAGAGATTGATTAAGGTGCATTGCCCCTCCACCAGTCACGAGAAAAATATGCTTTATACCCATACCCGCAACAAAACGAACAACAAAGTCAGATACCTTTTGCATCAATTCCTTTGCGATCCACTTTGATTGGTTTAGTAGGACCCTGCGCAACTAGAAGCGCATCGATCAAGTCCCGCACGGCCCCGTCTCCCCCGAACTTCTTACTCAGGAAGAGTGCTTTTTTGCGGATCACGGCATGTGCATTCGCGGGCGCGGCAGGCAATCCTGACAGTTCCATCGCTGCAAGATCGTTGACGTCGTCCCCCATGAAGCTGATCTCTGAAAGATCAAGATGATTTCGTTCTGCGAACTCTCGAAGAGTAGAAGCTTTGTCCCTGCAGCCGGTAAATACTTCCTTGATGGCCATTTTGGCAGCATATCGATGGATGATTGGGCTGGTTTCACCTGAGATCAGCGTTGTCATAAGTCCATTGCGATGTGCTAGCGAGATTCCCATGATGTCAGTGAAACAAAACCTTTTAAATTCCTCACCATTGGCGCCCCACCATACCCCGCCGTCCGTAAGTACCCCGTCGACATCAAGTGCAATCGCTCTGATTCTTAGCCATACCTCTTTTCGGATGATGGGTATCGTCATCGATTAGGCAGATGCCCCGACCCGTCGAAGCTTCTGAATGATCGGAGCTTCTCGGGCGTAAACACGCTTCACGCCATCGCCCATGGATTGTTCACAGAGGCGAATGTCCCGCACCAGACGTGTAATCCCGTTTGGCTCCAGCGAAGCCGCCTGATCGCTACCCCACATCGAGCGGTCCATCGTTATATGTCTTTCGACCACACACGCACCGAGCACTGCTGCCGCGACGCTGGTGGCAATACCGGTTTCGTGTCCGGAATACCCCACCAGCGTTTCATATCGATCGCGAATGGTCGGGATGGCACTCAGATTCAGTTCGTCATAGTAGGCAGGGTACGTGCTGGTGGCATGCATCAGGACCAGGTCTTTCGTGCCGAGAATCTCTACAGCATGATCGATCTCTGCATAGGTGCTCATACCGGTGGAGAGTATGAGCGGTTTGCCGGTAGCCCTTGTATGGCGCAAAAGATGATCGTCAGTAAGTGAGGCGGAGGCGATTTTGAAGCACGGAAGATGGAAACGTCTCATCATCTGGTCGACTGAGTCCTCGTCCCATGCAGAGACGAACCAGGGCATCTTTGCGGAACGACAAAAAGCGTCGATTTCGCCGAAATCCTCTTCGTCAAACTCCAAACCTCGTTTTAAGTCCCCATTGGTAGGCCCGAAAGGATTTTCCCGCGGTTTAGCTAGTTCATCCGCAGAATAAACAACAGAAACTGTGCGCTTCTGGAACTTGACCGCATCGCATCCAGCCGCGATCGCCGCGCTGACCAGTCTCTTGGCAAGGTCAATATCCCCGTTATGATTGATCCCTATTTCTGCGACGATATAGCAGGGACAACCATCTCCAATAAGTGTGTTGCCGATTGTTACATGTTCATTTGCTTTGTTCATAATAGCCTGCGTGACGATCGAGCAGATTAGGAACTGCATACGTCGTAATCGTATTTTGACTCTACTCTGTGAAGGGCAATATTCTTGTCGGCAAAGTCGGCCGTGAGTTAAATAGGTTGCAGGGTTTCCCGTTTTGGGTAAGGAATATCCGTCCTGGGTCTGACTTGCCCATTTGATATCAGGCAGAGTCTGCCTCTAAACGTAGAGAACATGCCTGCCCGGTGAAATCTGCTCTACTTCCTGCGCTATAGAGTGCCTGTCTTCACATACGGTTACGATGACAGGCCAGGGATACGTCTGGATGCCGTCATGCGGTTGCATGGTCTGGTAGGAGCGGCCTTGAATCTTGACCACACGCGGGTTGGAATCCAATAGCACCGGATTGCGCATCCTGCTCAATGGGCCATCATTCCCACAGTTGCGATAGAAGTTGTCTCCTGTACCCCAAATGAGCAAACCTTCGCACTGTTCAAGTTCCATCCTGAGCAGGGCCGCCGACTGCTTTTCCCGACGAACGTAACGGACTAATCCTTCCGGCAGTTGCGGAGACATTAGAGTCGATGCCGAGTCTCCGGACGCCAAAATCATCCCAATGGCCGGGTAGCGACCTTGGTCTCGATAAGGAAAGTGATAACTGAAGTGGGTCATAGGGACCAGTCCAAACATTGCAGCCAGTTGGCTTAAAGCTTGCGGCGTGAAGTGGTTGACGTGTAGCCGATCAAAGTAATAAAGAAATTGACTTCGCGAATAGTTTTCATATTGCAGAGCATCTGGCACTTCCAGGTAAAGAAGTCCGCTGCTGCCGATTAGCTGGTTAAGAAGGGAAAGGATATTTAAATCTATGACGTGTTCGAGGACGTGGGACACGATCACCAGATCGTATGGAGCTTGTGTACATGCCTCTTCTAAATTAACTAAGGAAAGGTTTGTGAGCTTCAACTGGCGTGCCTTCCAAAGTGCCTTTGCAGCTGCCGGTCCCGGCTCGAAGCCCACAAAGCTGGAAGATGGATAGGCCGCGGCTAGTTCCACTAGAAGGCTGCCCTCGCCACAACCAAAGTCAAGGACGCGACGCGGCGTGGTAAGAAGATCACCTAGCGCGCTTACTAGATATTGTTTCTGTAGCACTGAAATCGGTGACCGGATGGAGCCGGCGGCTAACTCATGGTGAACAGCGTCATTTGCCTGCGAGCCATAGTACCGGTCATAGGCGGGTTGGCTGCCGGCAGCGACAAACAAGAAGTTGTCCTGTTCGCAATGTCGGAGATCTATGTCAGTTGGTATCTGCAGCTTTGTGCCAAACTGCAGGTCGATGAACTTGACGGCCGCTTGTCCGCAAATAGGGCAGCAATGATTGCGCATACATCCTTTTGTCATTCTCTTAGCCCTGAATGTATTTCACTTTGAGCAGTTGATGCCTAAGCAATGCGAGAAGGCCAGACAAAAAAATCCTGTGAGCCCGGTGGTCTCTCGTGAAGATTGTTGAAGCGCACGAGCGCTGCGCTATCCAGCAGTTTCCTTACGGTGTCACTTGCCGGGTGGCGCGTCTTGTAGGCATCGGCGACGTCCAACCCCATCTCTAAAGTTTCGCCCGGATGGGCCAAGAGGTACTCGACCCGGCACTTGAGGTCGTCCCCCTCGAAGTTGAAGCTTAGGTTTCGCTGGTGCGGCAAGTCATGAAGAAACTGCTGTTTATTGCTCAAGCACGCAGTATGTGCACCATAAGCACGCATCACGCGGTCATGTGGATGCGAGGAAGTATTTGGCGACATGTCGATGATGCCGAGTGAGTCCCTAACCAGTTGGGTTGATTTGGCAAAATCACATTCGTCGATATAAGTAGCTTTTCCTTCTGCAAAATCAATATGTTGCCAGTTGTTACCCCTGATCTCGACAGGAAAATGCATCAGCAGCTTAACCATGCGTGTGCACTTGACGGCGCGCAGGTAGTCATCCAACTGAGCGATCAGGAACAGCCGCAACCTGGTGAGAGGCCTGATGTCGAAATCGAGCGCGTCGAAGTATTGCTTTACCAGATCATCTATCTGGTTGCTGACTGGAGCGTCCAGATTACTATCAAGTTCGCTGGCCATGGATTGTAAAGCTTCCAAGACTCTTGATTCCAGGCGCGATCGCCAGAACCGGCGAATTGCGACGGGATCTTTGCCGTTCTTGAGGAAAAGAAGCTTTGCACTCTTCTTCTTTTTAAAATCAATTTGCTCTTTCGGGACTTCTTCAAGAGCGAATGGCCAAGATGTGTCGAGCAAACCGTTTACCATCGGCAGGCGTGCTCTCAGTTCCCGATGTTCCGGAAAGGCGTAGACCGTGACAAACCTGCTGTCTTTAACAATATGACGATCAAAAAAGTAGGCAGGTGAATCACCATGGATGGAAATGAAAGGAATCCCGATTGTCTGCCATAGGTCGAAGGTGCTGCCGTCGTCGCGTCGAAGAGGAATTTCCATGCCCATCGATACAAATGAGAAGACCAGGCGGACTTTCCCGAAGTCGATGCTCTTTGCTCTCTCCAGGAAAACCGGCATGTCGAGCAAGCTCAGCTCAATGAAGGCGATGTCAAGCTCCGAAAAAGCTGCCCCCAGGGAGCGTCCAATCGCCTCCAGAGTCGCTCCCCTGGTCGAGCCAGAAAGAAAAATAACTGTATCCATGGCCCTTTCTAAATAGAAACTGGCTAGGAACTGCCGAAAACTGCAAGACTTGAAGAGCTACGCAGCTGGATGAAGGCTTGTGAAAGTGGGCAAACAAGTATGACGATGTGTCTTCTTACCTCCGAACTAGACGAAGTTCTGCAAAGCACGGCTCACCTTTGGGAGAATATGCGCGGTCAGCAGATCTTTGTTACCGGGGGCACGGGTTTCTTCGGACGTTGGCTGGCAGAAACGTTTTGTTACATCAATCGCCTGCTTGATTTGCGTGCCCAGGCGACATTGCTGACCCGTTCGCCGACCTCCTTTTCCACTCGCATGCCCCACATCGTTTCGCAGAACTGCATCAAGCTGTTGGGCGGGGACGTCAGCAGTTTTACTTTTCCAGACGGTGAGTTTAGATATGTAATACACGCAGCGACGGATTCCGGGGGCAGACAAGTAGGACATCCTCCTCGTGAAGTACTCGCAACCATGGTCCATGGCATGCAGCGAGTGCTCACCTTCGCAGATAGCCATGGGACCCGACGGTTGTTGTTGACCAGTTCGGGCGCGGTGTACGGCATTCAACCGCCTTCCATTTGTCATCTGCCGGAGAGTTACATGGGTGCGCCAGATACGTTGCAGGCTGCAAGCATTTACGGAGAGGGAAAGCGCGTTTCGGAGCTGCTGTGCACGCTCGCCTGCGCTGAGCGCGATCTGGAATGCGCTATCGCGCGATGCTGGGCTTTTTGCGGTCCCCACCTTCCAATGAATGCACACTTCGCGATTGGCAACTTCATCGGCGATGCCCTTGCCGGAAAAGCCATCCGCATCCGGGGAGATGGAACTGCGCGTCGATCTTATCTGTATGCATCCGACCTTGTGAGCTGGCTGTGGACGCTGCTGTTCAGTGCGCCCTCCATGATCCCGATCAACGTGGGGTCGAATCAAGATGTCAGTATTCTTGAACTCGCCGAGACTGTCCGGTCGGTGGTGAATCCGCATGTCGATATCGTTGTGACCGGGAAGGTTGATTCCGGCCAGGAAAGCTCTCGTTATGTTCCTTCTGTTGAGCGAGCGAGATCGTTGCTCGCCCTGACGCAAACGGTAAGCCTGCGTGATGCCATCGATCGCACGGCGCGTTGGCATCGAAGCACGCTCGACCCCTGAAGAGTGGAAGATGACCAAGGATTGAATCACCGGTCTGCCACAAGGGACGCTCTGCGAGCAGCTTTCCAGGGCTGATGAACCGAGACGCAGCCAGCTGGAACCCGAAATGTGCCCGGCATAAAATAGGCCTGCTCCACCAGCGTGCAGAAGATGTGCTCCAGAGCGAGGTGCATTTCCTGGATGCGCATCGTGGTTGCAGAGGGTATTCGAATGCAATAGGTACAAAGCGGCGGCAGTTTTCCGCCGGACATTCCGGTAAAGCCGATCGTAAGCAGACTGAGTTGGAGGCTTTTCTCCATTGCCCGTAAAATATTTGGGGAGTTGCCCGAAGTAGAAATGCCGAGGAAGACATCCCCAGGCTCACCGAGGGCCTCAACCTGGCGCTCAAAAACTCGATCGTAGCCGTAATCATTGCCGATGGCAGTTAACACCGATGAATCCGTGGTCAGTGCGATCGCACGCATCGCCGGACGATCATTCACCAGACGGCTTACAAATTCAGCAACAAGGTGTTGAGCATCTGCAGCACTGCCACCGTTGCCGGCCACGAGAAGCTTATGGCCTGTCTTGAGAGACTGCGCGGTTGCCATGGCGGCGTCAATCAGAGTCTGATGCAATGTCACATCCGCTTTGACAGCGGATAGAAGCTCGATCGATTGACCAAGATGGTCGTGGATAACGTTCTGACAAAGTTCCATCATGCACATCCATACTGGGAGCCAGGACTAGGTTTTGACCTAGGCTTGTGCTATTTGGATCGTAAGCTGCGAGGTCGGATGTTGGTCTGGAATCTGCAGGACCGCAACCAAGAGATTCCCGCTTAAGGAGTTGCTATAGAAGTTGTGCCGATTACGGAAGCGCGTCGAAATCTTTTGTTCCACACGCGGGGCGGTGATCAGGTAAGAGAGGTTTGGGCGCTCTTTAAAACCCTCTTCGATAGCATCTATGCGAACCTTGGGCCACGTACCGAAGTAGAGGTTCCGCAGACCACCGGCTCTGCACGATGTTCCGCGCGCCTGCGCGACGCGCTGCCGTAAGGCTCGTCGCCATCTTGAGCAAACTTAGCCCTGCTTGGACATACGTCTGCTTGTGCAGCATGGAATGAGCCTTACCGTGAAAGATTCGATTTAGACATGCCTGGAACGCTTGCCATCGAAGCGATCAATATGAACATTAGCGGTGGCGCACTTGCATTGAGACTTTTGACTATTTCTTACTCTGCCTCGCTCACGGCTTGTAGAAAGTAGTGGTTTCCTCTACGACTGTTCTCTCGACCCGAGCAGTGGCAATCTAAACGCTTATATAGGAGTGTGCGATCGCTATCGTCTCGCATTTGCGCGTTTATCGCCTAAGAGGGAGAGACGCCAAGTGAGCACGACCCGTTGAAGTCCCGACTGTCGGCGGGGGCCTTAAAAAACCACCCGCAGTGACATTTCAACCTGCCGTGGACTGCCGATTGTTCCTACAGTATTCCCGATGCCGGTCCCTGAAGTCACATTGACGCCGTTTTGCTGAACATTGAAGTATTGCTGACGGTTGCCGACAATGCCTAGCTTTGGATCGTACGCATTGGTGTAGTACAGGTTGCCGTTGGCGGAATAGATGGTGTTTGTAGGAATATCAAAGCTGGTCGTGTTCGATACGTTGAATACATCGAGACTGTACTTGAGGGCAAACTTGTCATTGATCTGCGCTACCTTGATGAGGGAGATATCGGCCCGCTTCTGGAAGGCCTGGCGAAAAATGTTTCTCTGCCCATTTGGACCGAAACCCGTTTCAAAAAGGTCGCAGACGGGATTGCCGCCGGTGCTTACACCGCAGGAAGGGACGCCATGGTCGCCGGGGTTGATGAAAGGGATGGTAAAGGCACTCGCATTCAGCGCAGGCTGACCAAAGGCTCCGGAGTGACCGCTGAGCGCCTGGTGCGGAGAAATGCCGGGAGCGAGTGGCAGCAGGGGATTAGTGGCGCCGTCGTTATAGAAGTAGTACTGACTGGCGACCCCGCCTGAGTAGTCGACGATGCTGTAGGGCTGGCCGCTTTCAAGCACCGTAATGCCTTGCAGCGCAAAGCCATTGGTAGCGCGGCTGAGCCAGTTGTTGGAGTGGATGAAGTTTGGCAGCTGATACACGTAATTGAACGTAACGTCGTTGGTGACGTCAAAATCGGATGACCCATAACCGCTGCGCAGATCGAGTGGATTGTTGCCGTTGTAGAAAAGGCCGACCCCGCTTTGCTCATCCAGCGAATGGGAGAAGGTATAGGACACGTTGAACTGCAATCCGTGCGACATGCGCCTGGTAAGTTGCGCCGTCAGTGCGTCATAAGCCGAGTTACCGGTCGCCTTGTAGAGCACGGAGCTGATGCCGTAGCCGAGGTAGGGTGCGCGGATGTCGGTATTGCCGCCGTCATAGGTGCCGAGTGGCTCGGTAGTAAGAGGGTTGCCACTGCTGTCGGTGGCCTGTGAACCGTAGGAATACGTCTCACCATTGATCGGGTTGGTAGGCGTCGCAATCCCCGGTTGATTGAACGGAATAGGGATCACACCATGCCGTCCTCGATTACCAACGTAGCCGATCGTGAGCGAAGTAGCAGGGTCAATCTGCCATTGCATATCAAGCGACCAGTTCTCAGTGTAGGGGAGCTTGTTCGCACTGTCATAGGCGCCAAAATCGTAGGTAGCATTTCCGGCGATCAATTCTTTCTTGTTGGAAAGGTAGTTATAGAACGCCTGCGGGTTCCCGGTGGGAGGTGTTGGCAGTGTTACGCCAAAAGGGTTTGTCAGGGTTGCGCCCTTTGGTGACGCAAAAGGAATGACAAAGGGCGGCGACTGGGTCACACCGAACGGACCTGCTGTACCGCCGCCTGCGCCTGGCGAGAAGTAGGTAAAGTATTCGCCACGGTTATAGTAGAGACCGCCGCCGGCACGGAAGACGACGCGGCCGTGATTCTGATCCGGACTCCACGCTAAGCCGATGCGCGGTGATACACCCCACTGTCGACCATTGAGTGTTGAAGCACTGGTACCCTTGGTGCCGTAAAGCTTGTTGTTGCCTGCAATGACGAAACCGTCATTTTCGATGGTGTCAGAAGCAGCGTTGTAGCTGTAGAGGCTGGGCTCAAAGTTGAAGAGATTGCCGTACTTTTCAGTCAGCGCGCCGTCAAAGTCGTAACGTACGCCGGCAGTGACACTGATGTTGGAGCGAAGCTGCCACTTGTCCTGCGCGAATCCGCCGATATCGTTGGCGCGATAGTAGCGATTAGAAGCGCCTTGCAGAAACGAAGAACGGCTGGTATTGACCTGGCCTTCCGCGAACTGCGAAAAGCTCTGGAAATTGATCAACCCGGTATTCTGCCGGCGATTGGCGATATTGAGCTGCGTATAGGCGTAATCGCCGCCAATCGACAGGGTGTGATTGCCCAAGGTAGTGATGAGTGTTGAGGAAGGCTGGAAGCGGTTCTGGAAGAAACCATCATCGACAAAATCGCTGGCTGGGCCAATATTGAGAGTGCCCGTGCTGCCACTCGAGTTCGAGATGCTGATGCCGGGAAACTTACTGTAGCCAAAAAGATTGATACCGGCCTGCTGGGCGGTGAAGGCCTGGTCGTTCGACGAGTAAGCTTTTTCCCGCGCGAAGCCGAAACTCTGCACCCAGCTGATACGGCCGCTGGTGAAGGTATTCAGAACTGAGGCCAGCTGGCCGCCTGCGTCCAGATGCTGATTGAAACCGCTGACCGTGCTATCGGTAAAGGGGTTTTCCGCAGGGTCATGCTGATAGAAATACTTCAGCGATAGGACGTCGGCCTTGGTGGCGTTGTAGTCGATGTTTCCATTTGCCTGGTCTGCCTTGAATGTGGGGAGACCGAAAAGGGTAGCGTCCGGCAACGTATTGCCGAGATTCTGCGCCGCATTGGCACCGGCTGATGGGATCAGGTACTGGCCGTTTGACAGCTTTAAGTTCAAAATATTGACCGCAGCTTGATCAAGTGGGCCCGGAGTAACTCCGGTTGAAGCGACCGCCGCATCAATGCCCGCGGTGCTGCGATCGTCTGTCAGGCCGCTCGGCACGAATACGCCGGAGGTTCCATTCAGTTGATCTGTGATCCGCGTTGCCGTGTAGGAGAGGAAGGCGAAAAGCTTGTCTTTGATGATGGGGCCCCCCACCACGCCGCCCGCGACCACGCGATGCAGGTAAGGATTGACCTGGTCCACTGGGATGGTGCCCCCATTCGCTACGCTCTGCTGCTTGTAGAAGAAGGGAGCTGCGTTCAGGAAATTCGTCTCACGCTGTACGTAGCCTTGGCCATGGTACTTGTTGGTGCCGGAAAGTGTGCTGACATCGATGTGGGCGCCGCTCTTCTGCCCCTGCTGCGCGTCATACATGGAAGTGTTGACGCGCAGTTCGGAGATGGTTTCAGGCGGCGGCGTGGGGATGGCATTGCCGATCGCATCGTAGACCGAAGTGTTCGTCTGTGTTTGTCCGCCGACAGATGCTCCTTCACCGGTATTGGGGAGTGCCCTGCCGGAAGGCACCTGGCTGGAGCTTTGGCCATTGAACAGGTTGCTGACGTCCACACCATTCACAAGAAAAGAATTGTCGGTGGCGCGCTGACCATTGGCGTAGATGGCCTGGTTGCCAAGACCCTCATTCGTCCCGGTACCTGCGATGAATTGTGCATTGACGCCCGGTGCCAGGATGGCGAGCTGCGTGAAGCTGCCCGTCGCCAGCGGCGTCTGCTGTACCTGTGTATTGTCCAGTACATAGCCGTTGGTTGTGTCAGTGGCGTTAAGCATAGGACTTCCGGAAACGGTCACAGATTCAGAGACCTGTCCGGTTTTCAGCTGGGTGTTGAGTGTGACTGTCCGGTTGCCCTGCACCATGATGCCGGGATAATTGTCGGATTGAAAACCCTCTTTTACGACCTGCACGGCGTAGATGCCGATGGGCAGATTTTGAAAAGCATATTCGCCGTTTGCCTTGGACTCGGCAGCGAAGCTTAGGTTCGTGCCCGCACTTGTTATGGTGATACGCGCGGCCGCAACCGCTGCACCCGAGGCATCAGTCACCGTACCGACTATGGTGCCAAGGGTTTCCTGGGCGTTGATGCCGGATGTGAGCACGGCACAGACCGCAAGGGGCGCGGCGACAAGGAACCTGGTTGAAAACAGACGCATGACTGACCTCAAAAGGATCGTTAATCCAACAGCCGGTAGACCGGCTCTTCTATCGACTAAAGGGGGACGACGACAGTATTTTGAGTAAAGAACAGGCCCGCAAAGCTCATCATTAATGCGGCTTTAAATCTATGGAAGCATTCGTATTGCGGAACTGCAACAGGTTTTCGGCGTGTCCCGCCAAAAATTTCCGTACAGCTATACGTTTGTCCCGCAGGCAAGGCGCTCCCGCTTGAAGCCCAAGTCAGTCAGCTGAGTGAAAGAAGTATGGGCGTATGGTCGGACGGCTTTTCTTCGCCGCGTGGGCCTCTGTCGATGACGCAAGACTGAAGACGTTCTGCAAGCGAGGGCGAAAGCAGAAAGTGGTCGATGCGGATACCGCGATTGTGATCAAAGGCCTGCCGAAAGTAATCCCAGAACGTAAATTGTCCTGTTTCCTCCGGATGTAAAGAGCGGAAAGCATCAATGTAGCCCAGCTCCAGCAACGCACGATACCGTTCGCGCGACTGTGGCTGGAAAAGCGCGTCACGTATCCACGAGGCAGGTTTGTGGCAATCGATATCTTCAGGAATTACGTTAAAGTCTCCGCCCACAAGAACAGGCACATCGCTGTCTTTCCAGATTTGCATCTGGCGGATCAGGCG
Organism: uncultured Acetobacteraceae bacterium; assembly: GCA_964658035.1. Taxonomy (GTDB): domain Bacteria; phylum Acidobacteriota; class Terriglobia; order Terriglobales; family Acidobacteriaceae. Next base: position 6,006 of record CAZZXL010000021.1, on the reverse strand, counting down.
ATCCATCCATGCCAGTTTGTAGTCAAACTTTTCGGTGCCGACAGGATTACCATTAGGCAGGTAGATGTTGACGATACGCACACCCGCAATGATGGTTTCGAGGAAACGAGCGTGGCTATCGGCGTCGTCGCCTGACAACGTGGTGCTGACAACTTCAATTGGAGCGCGCGAGAGAATGGCAACGCCATTGTAAGACTTCTGCGTAACCGCGGCGCTTTCGTAGCCCAACTCCTTGAAGGCAGCTGTGGGGAAGTCCGTACCCTTCAATTCTTGCAGGAGAAGCACATCGGGGGCCTGCTTCTGCAGCCATCGCGTTACGTGCTCCATCCGGGCTCGAATAGAGTTCACGTTCCAGCTGGCAATCAACATGTGTCGTCTCCTATGAAAAAGACCGTCAACTTAAGTCAGCACCTTACTTGGCATTGGTTTCATCTGAACGCCTTCGATGTGCCCGATCAACGCATTGAGCAACGGTAGCTGCCCTGGCAGAATGTACTTCTGCGCTTCCAGAATCGAGAACCACCGCGCTTGATCCACTTCCGGAAACTCTTTCGTCTTTCCGGAACGGGGTGGCCATTCCATCTGGAAGTTGTTACTCCGCAAGGCGTCAGCATCGGCGTCACCGGCAAATGCCCAGGCAGTGACGATCTTGCCGCCAGTCTGTTTCACTTCGCCCAGGAACTGAAAGGTTCCCTCGGCGACAAACCCGGTCTCTTCATGGAATTCGCGTTTGGCAGCTTGCAGGGGTTCTTCGCCGACTTCATATTCGCCTTTAGGAATAGTCCACGCGCCTAAGTTCTTTCGGGCCCAGTAGGGGCCGCCGGGGTGCACCAGGAATACCTGCACCTCACCTGATTGATATCGGTAAAGCATCAGTCCAGCGCTGGGTTTTGGCATGATCCTTTACGGTACCGATTTGATGGGTGGTACATAGCAACTCAGACCGGTAGTTTTTTGCGTCGGCTGCAGCTTAGAACTTAGGTGACTGCAGCCATCTGCGCGTCAGCGACTCTACAGTCAAAGCTTCCTGAGCGTTTACGAGCGCCTGCAACTTGAGGTCTTTCTCCTGCGCAGACGTACGATCACTTCGAACCTGGTTTGCGGGCACGTACACGGGACCGGCGGGAACGGCAGACGACAACGCTGTGATCTGCGACGCGCGCTGCGTGGGCGTGCGAGCGGAGGAAGACCTACGCTGCCGGGCTGCAGGCACACGGTGGAACAGGGGTTCTACTGGAATTTGTTGAGGTGCGGCTGCAACTTCCACTACCTGCGAAGAGGCTGGCGTCAGTTCGACCAGTGGTGCCGGCAAGAGAACTGGTCCGGCAGGGTTGGGGATATGGGCTGGCTGCACTGGCAAAGACCCGCGACCGCCCAATCGAATGGTTTTTGTCTTCGGAAATGGTGATTGCCTGGCTTTTAGAAGAAGCTGGCGGGCAGTTTGCAGTTGTTCAAGATAAGCATCGATCAGCGCTATTATTTTGGAATATCTCATCACTACTCTTAAGTTTAATGTTTAAGGAGTTTAAATCAGAAGCACGACGAAGCTGCAAATAGACTTGGTGGAACTATCTCGCCATCGCCGGCTTGATTCCCCACGACGAGTCATGCATGCCGCAGCACCCGGCATTTCAATGCTATAGCATCTTCTCCGCTTTGCCACGTGCCGCCATTTGTACAGACAGCGCTCAGTTAATTTTTAGTTGGCTGCAATTAGGCCTTGTTCAAGACGACCGGAACATCCCGGTACGCCTTGTCGGCTTTGATGGTCAGTGATCGAGCCGATCCTGAACCTGGAATAGATCGAGCGAAGCGGCAGGTCCGCACAGTCTGCCGGCGAAGCTGGTCGCGCACTGGTTTATACTCGGCTCAACCTTGAGGTAACTCCTTTGCGAAAACTATCTGCTCTTCTGCTCCTGGTTTTTTCGGCGATCTGTTTTGCTGGAACGCCTGTAAAAAGCGTTTACAGCTTTACTCTCGATAGCATCGACGGCCGGCCGGTGCAGCTCGGGCACTATCACGGCAAGGTGCTTATGCTGGTCAACGTGGCAAGCAAATGCGGCTACACGCCTCAGTATGCGGCCCTCGAATCGCTTTATAAGAAATACGAAGATCGCGGCCTGGTAATTGTCGGCATCCCTGCCAACAATTTTGCGAACCAGGAGTCGGGCACGAACCAGGAAATCAAGAAATTCTGCTCCAATAAGTACAACGTTACCTTCCCCATGATGTCCAAGGTTTCGGTTGTTGGCCCGGATAAAACGCCCCTGTATACCTTCCTGACTGACAAGGCTGTAAACCCTCAGGTTGGCGGCGATATTCAATGGAACTTCACCAAGTTTCTTTTTGATCGAAACGGCAAGCCCGTAGCCCGGTTTGAACCTGCCGTCACGCCCGATTCGCCGCAGGTGACAGCGGCAATTGAACAGGCGCTCACGAACCGTTAAAGCCTTCAGTAAGCTTTGTATCGATTGGCATGCGTCACCAGTGCCGTATAGTCAGCAGCATTCCACTCCCTTTGTGCGTTAGCTTCAATGGAGCATGGAAGCCAACGCCGACAGGGAACCCTACCGCCGTCGGCCTTCAGGCAAGTACGTTGAGGCAGGTAGCAAAGCCGCAGGTTGCAGTCGTGGGCCATGCAGAAGTCTGCCCACTTCTCGCAAGATCACCAACGGGGCTTGTGGCTTGGTCATGAAAGTCTGATCCAGTTCATGCTTGCGCGCTGCCAGTTGGGCGTGAGCCAGTGCCATATAGTCGCCGGTAAAAACGATGATGCGGCAATGGGGCAACCGGCCCGCAATGATCTTGATGGTGGCCTGGCCGTTCATGCCCTGCATAGATAAATCGCATAACAGCAGGTCCGGCGCAAAGGCGTCCACTACGGCAACGGCGGTTTCGCCGCTGTAGCAGGCTATGCATGCGTACCCCGCCTTGCGAAAGATCATTGCCAGACCATCGGCCAACGGCCGTTCATCGTCCACGATCATAATGCGCGCTGGACTCTCTGCTTGCTCAGGTTTCATGTCAGCGACAGTCTAAAGCCCGCGGCCGCCTTCTCCTATCAATCCTTTGGGTGTGAGAGGTAGCAAAAAAGTAATGCGTATGACACCGATGGTTCGAAGCAGAGGGGAACCGAAATACGTTACTTGCCTGCGAGCGGCGCACCGGATGTCTTCCCCGCGCTGATAAGGTTTGCCAACAGGCGAAAAGCTCCTGGAACGGCTTCGGGCGTCTCGCGATAAAGTGCATAGGCTAAGTAAATGTAAGTACCACTGCCATATTTGGAGTAAAGCAGGCCGCCCTGCTGAGGATCTTCGCCAGGATCATGTGTTTCGGTAAGCGCAGTGTAGTGCGGACTCCAGGACTGCATAAAGGAGTGGCCACGCTCTTCTACCCAGTGGTCGAAATCGGTTGCAGTGATGTGGTTGGGAAAGTTGAGCAACGGATCGCCGGGAGCGAGGATCGTGACCGGATCTTTTTCGTCAACGACGCGTTCCGGTGAATTGCCAAGGATGTAGGAGTAGGGACCGAAGTTGTGGTCGTACTCAGGCCCCTGGTATTCAACGATGAGGGTGCCACCGCTATGCACGAAGTTGAGCAGGCGCGCATTGGCGGTGCTCAGTTCGGGTCGCGTCGCGTAGGCGCGAATGCCGATGAGGATAGTGTCATATGTGCTGAGATCGCTCGACAGGATGTCGGACGCAGTGAGCAGGTGCGGACCCGCGCCCAGCTCAGTAAGAGCGGTGGGAATGTCGTCGCCGGTTCCCATGACGTAGCCGATTTTGAGGCCGGGGGCAACCGTGACGTCGGCGCCGGTGATGCTGTAGGTAGCAGGCGCATAGAGGTTGTAGGGGCGGATGCCTGCATAGCCTGCTTGTATGTAGCCGCTGCTGTATTCGTGGTTGCCGCTCTGCACCACGGCCTTAATAGTGTAGGTCTGCGTACTGAAGCTGCCCGGATGGATCATGAAGCCGATAGTGCGCGATTCGCCTTGTGCTATGTGGAAGTGAGTCGATGCTGGGTCGGCTGTCCAGCCCTGGGGCAGGGCCAGCTTTACGTCACCGTCGCTGCTCCCTTGGGCGTCGGAGCGCAGGGTGACGGGCAGGGTAAATTGCGTTTGCATGTGCAGGGGCAGGATGCCGGAGTGGCCGTCGAGGGTGATGGAGAGGGCAGGAGTGACCAGAAGCGGCTCAAAAACCGAGCCGAGGCCGTCAACCATGTGGCTGGTCTGGACGGTGCTCGCAAGATGGATGGGAACGCCGTCGTAATCTAACGTCGCCTCGCCGGTCAGAGGGTAGGGCGCAAAGGGATGGTTAAGCCACTGCGGATCGTTGACGTTGTAGAAAGCCTGCTCAATCGATGGCCTTGAGTAGTACGGTGCAGTGGGGGCTGCGTCCATGGGTACGGCTACGTGAAAGACTACATCGCCGTTGATGGGAGTGCGGTTCGAGCCCCCGTTCCCGGAAGCACTGTTCTCGGAGTGACTGTCTGAAACCGTATAGCCTTCAAGGCCGTGAGCACTGACACGCGTTACCTGCCAGTGCTCACCGGCAGGTGTCTCCAGACCGGTCTTGCCAATGACAGCGCCTGCGCCGAGCCCCGACGAGATATGCAGACGGACGTTGATCTCGCTGCCCGGGACGAGGACGCGCTGCGCTGCTTCCACCTGCAGACCGAGCGGTCCAGGCCGGCTGTTCCTATTGGCGTCGGTCGGCTCCGGCGGCATGGCATAGGCCGAGACTTCGAGACCGAGCGCTTCAGCCAGCCCCGCGTTGAACTGGTCAAGTTTGCGATCGAGTTCAGCGATGAGGTTGTACTTGTCATCATCGGAGAGACTACTGGTCTTGATCTGCCCGATGAGTTGTTGTGTCAGCATATAGCCATCGTGCAGGTCCGGCGCAATTCTCTCCGGGTGTGCGGGAATGTAGTTCAGCAGGGCGCTGCTGACTTTTTCGTTGATCCGTTTCAATGCCGGTACAAGGAACGGTGCGTCGGAGTGGGCGAGGGTCGCCAGACCGGGCAGGGTAGTATCAATGCCGTCGAAGAAGCTGAACTCCTTGTCCTTGAGGCTGGCTGGTGGAAGCGCGGCGCCATAGCGGTGGTAGCCGACACTGGCTTCGCCGGCGAGCGGAATGCTTGGACCCTCATGCTGCGTGCGCTGCTGCCCCAGGCCGGTGCGGGCGATCTGAAAGTAGCTCTCCCCTAGGATCGGATCATACGTCCCTTCAGGGATGCTCACGTTCACTGGCGGTACGCCATGCATGTCCGTGTCGTCGATGTAGTTGTGGAAGAGCACCGGGGCCCACTTGCCGGTGGCATAGTCAAACATCCCCTTGCTGGTGACCGAGAAGAAGGGCTGGCGCGCATAGACTTTGAGTGGCTTCCATGGACGCAGCCCGGCGGCTATCTGGTCGGGGTAATACTTGGGGTCGCCCGCGTACTTGAACACTTCCTGGGCTAGAAGCCCGGCGACCTGGTGATGACCGTGGCCATCGGTGATGCCGCCGACGAAGGTCGAGGTCACGACAAGCGGGCGGTTCATGCGGACAACCCGCACCGCGTCGTAGAGGACGCGATCGTGGCCCCACTGGGCGAGTGCTTCGTCCATAGTTTTCGAAAAGCCGTAATCGGCAACGCGGCCGAAGTACTGGGTGATGCCGCTGCCCGCGTACCAGGAATCGGCATCCAGCAATTCGTTGGTGCGCACCAGTGCAAGCGCGTCGAAGCTCTGGCTGGACATGGCATTCTGGCCGCCTTCGCCGCGGGTAAGCGTCATGATGGCAGTGCGGGCGCCCACCCCGCGAGCTTCGAAGGCAAGCATGCCGCCGTCTTCGTCGTCAGGGTGGGCGACGATGGTCATGACACTGGCCCAGGTGTGAAGCTGCTCAAGGGTCTGCCAGAGTGCCGCAGAGCCACGGTTTTCCTGGATCGCCTGGCCGGAAAAGGGCGTCAGCGAAAGCTGGCTGACAGTAGGCACGGAGACGGCCGGCGTCGTGGTCGTCTGCG
>CAZZXL010000020.1:2422-45089 GCA_964658035.1 uncultured Acetobacteraceae bacterium | reverse complement strand
GGGCTCTGATCCCATGTCATAGGGCTCTGATCCCATGTCTCAGAAGCGACACTTGGGGCACCCGGGCATCTGACGAGTGAACAAACATCGAGGCTTTCATGAATGACGTCGAGGCTTCAATGAGTAACAAAGACAAGACCATTGCTGTCGCGATGTCGGGTGGCGTCGACTCTTCCGCTGTCGCGGCAATGTTGCAGGCCGAGGGCTACAACCTGATCGGCCTGACGTTGCAGTTGTGGAACCAGCGTCGTCTAGCCGGCCGCGATGGCATGCCGGAGCAGGTGCAAGGACGCTGCTGCTCGATTGATGACGTGTACGACGCGCGGCGTGTAGCAGAGGAAATTGGCATCCCGTACTACCTGGTTAACCAGCAGGATCGCTTCGAGCGCGACGTCGTCAAGCCGTTCGTCAGTGAGTATCTTGCCGGACGCACACCGATTCCCTGCTCGCTTTGCAACAACCACCTGAAGTTTGATCAGCTGCTGCTGACGGCGCGACAGATCGGCGCAGACATGATCGCGACCGGCCATTACGCGCGCAACCATTACGATCCGGAACGCGGTCGCTGGATCTTGAAGCGGCCTGCTGACACCAGCAAGGACCAGACCTACTTTCTGTTCGGGCTGACGCAGGAACAGCTGGCCCATACTCTGTTTCCTCTGGGCGAGTACCAGAAGCCGCAAGTGCGTGAGATTGCGCGCGAACACAATTTGGCGCTTGCAGGCAAGCCGGATTCGCAGGAGATCTGCTTCATTCCGGGCGGCGACTACAAGCAGTTCATCGATGCCTATCTCGATGAACAAGGCGAGACGTTACCGGATACGGCCGGCGAACTTGTGACGGCAAACGGATCGGTTAGAGGCGGGCATACAGGCATCCACAACTTCACCATAGGTCAGCGCAAGGGCCTTGGCCTTGCATCACCCGAGCCGCTTTATGTGCTGCAGATTGATCCGCTCTCCCATCGGGTAACCGTGGGATCCGACCACGAGCTTCTATCCACAACGCTTGTGGCTCAGCGGTTGAACTGGATCAGCGTCGATGCACTCCATGGACCAGCGAGAGCGTGCACCAAAATCCGTCATCGCCATGAACCAGCGTGGGGAACCCTTGAAGCCACGGGGGAGGATGAAGTTACAGTCACTTTTGATGAACCGGTCAGGGCCATCACGCCGGGACAATCCGCAGTGTTCTACCAGGGCGACGAAGTGCTTGGCGGCGGTTGGATCGTCTAAAGTCTCACAGCTTGCGCTAAAGCTGTGTCGTTATACGCAGACGTCTATTCCTAGTGTCGTTCAGTTGACGTAGCCGCGGCATGTTCGCGAACGAAGTTAGCTGCCGCTGCACTCGCCTCAGCAGCTGCACTGGACTCATCGGACAGCAGTTCCCGGCTTCCACTAGGGCCTCCGGACGCAACGGACTGGTCTGCTGCGCCGCGCACATACAAGTCAGTGAAGCTGCCCCCCGGGCGCGGCGTGTCCGCCGTGGGCACTACCGAACGAAGTGGTGACGATGCAGCAGCGACTGGACTGTCTGGCCGACCTACTCTCGAGATGGACGGTGCAGAGACGTGGCTGGCACCGCGTCCCGTGACAACAGGATCCTTTGTGCGAAGCGTATCAATTCCAACCCGTAGACCGTTAAGCACGCCACTTACCTGTCGAAGTGGGCCGGAAACTCCTCGTTCTACCGCCGCGCCTGCTTGTGCCAAGGTATTTAGAGCGTTCGTGACCATGCCGTCCGCACGGGCGGTCTGTTTTCGCGTGCGCACTGTCACATCTTCAACAACGGTTCTTACAGTTTCCGTTTGTGCTTTCACCGAAGCGGTTACGTCCACCAGGTTTGCCGCAATCTTCTTCACCTGCGGGGTCAAACCTTCCATCAATCCACGCGAGTTATGAATAAGCGGCAGTACATGCTTTTCAATCTGATCTGTGAGGGCATGGATCTTCTTCTGAGTCTCACGCAGACCCAGAAACATGCCGAGTAATACGCCAGCCTGCAGCAGAACGCCGATCCCAGTCACGATGGTAAATACGAGTGTTACGACCTGTGTATCCGTGTGCATTCGTGCCTGTTCTCTCGATCGGCGCTTGCCGCGCGCTGGTTGTGCGGGATTGTCGGGTGCTAAACGAGGTTATCGCCCGGGGTTTCATGATAGGTGCGAACACCCGCTTCCACCGCAGCGTTTAGCTTATCAGACTGTTCCTGCACGGCTTGGCGACCATGTTCAAGCGGGCTGGAACCGGCTGTGCCCCGGTAGGCATCCTTGCCGGCATCAACGGCAGCGGAGAATTTGCTCACTTGCTCGGTCGCTACCTGGCGTCCCCGGTCCACATATTCGTCCCATTGCGCCCGACCCTTGTCAACCAGGTCTTTGCTCTTGTCGACGTACTGGCCGACCTGCTCTTTGCTTTTATCGACATACTGGTTAACCTGATCGGCAGCGTCGCGTGAGCGCTGCTTTACCTGTTCTGCCTTGTCGCGGGCCCGCGCTGCAATTTCTTCCCGTGTCTCATCGCCGGACTTAGGAGCGTAAAGAACACCAACGACCGCGCCGATTCCAAGACCGGCCAAAAACCATCCAAAGCCACCCGACTTCTGTTCTGACATGAGACTATCTCCTTGCATCCGTTTCGGTTCCCGGTTCGCGCCTGCATGGTAACAAACGGGCACCTTCCAAGCAAACCACTGTGTGTCTTGTAAGGAGATGCCCTTTCAAGCGAATACGCTGCCCCAAATGCCTTGGTTCAATCAGTAGACACGGCTTCAAGTCGGCGTGCTCCAGAATCCTGATCGGCACCAGGAAGAAAGGGCGAACCTGATCAGACGGAAGCTAATGCCAAGGCATGACACCAGGAAGCGTCCTGACCAGGTAACTAAGCTTCTGTGCAGGAAGACCACGTCTTTCCGCGGATGGTTTTGCGTTTAGCGCGCCTGACCGTAAGATGAGCGAAGACCCTACAAAAAAGCGCATGACGGATGCCCCCCAGACCGCAGCCCACCAAGGATACATATCCATCACCCTGCATGCGCATCTTCCATATGTCATTCATCACGGAAGCTGGCCCCATGGCATGGAGTGGTTACTCGAAGCCGCGGCTGAATCCTACCTGCCGTTATTGCGCGCCTTTCGTAACCTCGAGCGTGATGGCATCGCGCTGTCGGCCAACATCAATTTGTCGCCAATCCTGCTCGAGCAACTTGCCCACCCATCCTTCAAGGCGGAATTCCCAAAATACCTCCAACGCAAGATCGACGCCGCCATTGAAGATGAGACCCTCTTCCGGCAGACCGGCGAAGTCCGGATAGCCGAGACCGCCCGTTTTTGGCAGGCCTTTTATCGGCAGGCACTCGAAGAGTATGAAGCGCTCGGTAAGGACATTATCGGAAGCTTTCGCTACTTTGACGAAATGGGACAGATAGAGCTCATCACTTCGGCGGCAACGCATGCGTATCTGCCACTGCTTGGCAACGATGAAAGCTGCATTGCACAGATTAAGACCGGGGTAGCCACGCATCAGCGGCATATGGGCAAGCATCCGCGGGGCATCTGGGTGCCGGAGTGCGGCTATCGACCGACAGGGGTGTGGCAGCAACCGGTGGTGTCTGAGGGCAGCACGTCGACAGCGGCCGCGTTCGAGCGCATTGGCGTGGAAGAGGTCGTTGCGCAGGGAGGATTGCGCTACTTCTTCGTCGATACTCACTTGGTCGAGCGGTCTCTTCGCTTTACCCCTTACGCACGGCAGCCACAACAATTCTCAATCGACCTTGCAGGCAAAGCCATCGGTGATGTTTACCACCCCTATTACGTCGATGGTCCCCTCGCCTACCGCAATCCCGTCGCTGCTTTCCCACGTGATCCCCGCACTGGCCTGCAGGTTTGGAGTGGCGAACAGGGGTACCCCGGTGACGGCGAATATCTGGACTTTCATAAGAAGCGCTGGCCGGGCGGCCATCGCTACTGGCGGGTAACGGATGCGCGCATCGATATGGGCCTCAAGGAGCCTTACGCTCCGGAGCGCGCGATTGCCCGTACCAGGGCCCATGCCGAGCATTTCGCGGGGCTGGTGGTCGACGCTTTACGCGATGAGTTAAGCGAAGAGAAGCCCCCTATCCTGTCAGCACCCTTCGATGCTGAACTCTTCGGTCATTGGTGGTTTGAAGGTCCGGTCTGGCTGGAAGCCGTCGCGCGCGCCTTTGCGCATCACGCATTGCCGGTTTCACTGACGACGGTCGGCGCGTACCTTGAGAAACATCCACCGGAAGGCTTCCTTGATCTGCCTGAAGGGTCATGGGGCAAGAACGGGAACCACGAAGTGTGGTTGAACCCCGACACGTCCTGGACGTGGGCGCAAATTTACGCCGCGGAAGAACGGGTACGCAGTATTGCTTCGCGGGACAAGTGGCGCGACGGTGGCCTGGGTGAACGCATTCTGCGGCAACTGTGTCGCGAACTGCTGCTGCTTGAATCCTCCGACTGGCAGTTCCTGATTACGACCGAAGCTGCTCGCGATTATGCAGAGATGCGCTTCCTGACGCACCTTGATCAACTGCATGCGCTTGAAACAGTGTGGAATGAGTTCGAGACGACCGGCGGTCTTGGCCCCGATGCCCATGAAAGACTGCGGTCAATCGAAGACCGCGACAATATCTTTCCGGATATTGATCCAGGCCTGTGGGCGCGCAGAGAGAACGCCTGACGTTTTCACCCGATTGAAAGTCATGAACAAAGGCCGCTCTCGCGGCCTTTGTTCATGATGAAGAACAGCAGCAACTACTTTAAGACACCGCAACCGTGCCTGTGACGACCACCACACTCGTTCCGGATGGCGTCACCACCTGGATGCTGACGTTATGCGATGCCGGGTTGGTGCCGCTGGTCGGCTTGGTCGGCGTAGTCGTAATGGTGTAGGCGGCAGTGCCAACCGCGCTTTGCGTGTAGCCACTGGCGGTAGCAATAGCGTTGATCGTTTCTGCTGCCGTCACCGGGATAGCTGCCGAGTACGCCGTTGAGGCCGTGGTCGGAGAGGTGCCGTTGGTGGTGTAGTAGATGGTCGCGCCGGGGGTCGAATCCGAGAGGGTCACAGCCGTTCCACTGGTGACCGCGCCGGCCGCCGGAGAGAATGTGGGCGTAGCGGCCTGTCCCAGCACCGGTGTTTGCGACGTGCCGCCGCCCCCACAGCCGATGTTTGCCGTCAACACAGCGAATAACAGCAGGCCGAGCATACCGCGCCAGCTGCGACGCCTTGCCGGAATCCCGTAGAGCAGGAGACAGGCCAGGGCTGCAGAACTACCGGCATACCAGAGTCGCTTGTCGCTGTTGGTGGAGGCTGCAGTGGACGCTGCGACCTTGATAGTCACCGCAGCTGTTGCGAGGCCATTCACCGTAACCGATCCAGGCGAAACGCTGCAGGTGATGAGACTATTTGGACTGGCGCAGGTGAGATTGACGTTCGCGTCGAAGCCACTTTCAGAAGCCAGGTTGACGGTGGCGGTACCGGAAGAGCCGGCCGCGATGGACAGTACCTGGTTCTGCGAAGCCAGCGTGAAATCACTCTGGTCGACCGTCGCCGAAGTTGGTGCTGAGTAGGACCACAGGTACGTGGTGTCACCTGTGTAGACGGCAATGATCTGGTTCACACCGCCAAGAATATTGGCTCCGAGAGCGGTGGTCGTCACAGAGAGAGGGGCTCCCGCTGCTCCGGTGGGTAGATTCGCGGTCGCAATCGTATAGCCGTTGGAAACAAAATAAACAGTCCCTGTAGGAGCGGGGCCTGACGCGCTTCCCGTTACCGTTGAGGACAGAGTGAAGACAGTCGCATTGTTGATGCTTGTAGTGCTGGGCGTGACGGTCAGCGTGGTCGTCGACGCCGTCAAACCCGCGTTCCCGGTCTGGAAGCTTGCGCTGCCGGTAGCAGCGTTCCAGTTGCTGTCACCAGGGTAGGTCGCTGAGATGGTCGTGACGTTCGCCGGTACGCTTGCAAACGTGACGGTTGCCACGCTGTAGCCGCCGGTAGTACCACCGGCATAGTTCGAGCCTTGGGTATAGGCAGCAAGCGTGCCGGTCTGTGTCTGGCCTCCCAGCGTTACAGTCACAGTCCCGGTGGGCGCTGTCCCCACTCCTAAATATTGCGCGAATACCTCCACAGACTGGTTTGACCCTGTCTGCTGCCCGTTATCGAAAGGCTGTACGGTGATGACCGGCGTGCCCTTGGTAAGGGTGAATGTTACGGCTGCTGCACTCGTAGACTTATTGAAGCTGGCATCTCCAGAGTAGCTTGCAGTGATGCTATGCGCACCGATGGCGAAGTTGCCGATCGACCACTCGGCAACACCAGAGCCATTCAACGCTACCGTAGCCGTGCCGCCGCTGCCGGTGTCAGTGAAGGTGGCTGAGCCGGTGGCGATACCGTCCGTCACGAGATTGGTACCTACGAGCGCACCTGCCGGTTGGGTGACGCTGGTACCTACAGGTTGAACATCGGCATAGATGGCTGTGCCGTAAGGATAAGACGCACCACTGGTCACGTAGCCGGTGGCAGCAGCACCGCTGCTACCCACCTGAGTTTGAAAGACCGCCAGGTTGATGTTGCTGTTTTCAGGCGTAACGGTAATGTTCTGAGCTGCTGAATTGCTGGCCGCAGCCGTGCCGTTGCCGCCGTAGTCTGCTGTGATCGAGTAGGTGCCGCCGGGTAATACGTTGGTGGTCAGCGTCGCCACGCCAGTGCTACCGACGGTGGCGAAGAGGCCCTTGTAACTGGGCAGTGGAGCACTCGTAACGAACGCCACATCACCTGATGTGGCGCCGGTGACTGTGGCCGTCAGGGTCTCACTCGCGCCATGGGTAATGCTGGGGGCGGAGAGTGCGAGGGTTGTTCCGGAAGGCGTAAAGGTGACCTTGTTCCAGTCATTCACCAGAACGCTCGCATCGACACTGCCCAGGCCGCTTGCCTGGTCGTAGCCGGAAGCCGCTGCGTATGCGCCGGCAGAAAGAGAGCCATCCGACGCAGCGACGCATGCGGTAATATCCTCGATGGTCTGACCCGCAGAATTTGTCCCTGTGGCGTAGCAGGGGCCGTTGTTGCTGCCGACGGTAACGTCGTGAAAGGCGGCCGGAAACTGCTTTGCCAGCGGATAGAGAACATAACCCGCCTGTCCCTGCGGACCATACTTCTGGTTGACCAGTGCCATGATGCCGGCAAACGAAGGACTGGAAGCCGAAGTGCCGCCCACCCCTTCGACCGTCTGCGGCGACGCGGTTTCTCCATACGTGTTGCAGTCGCCGGGATTGGCGCAGATCACGAAAGAACTGTAGTTGAGTCCATTCGCGGCGAACAGCGAGACATCAGGAATGTCGCGCACACTGTCGGCAGGCGTCAATGCTGACTGGAAATCCGGCTTAGGGTATCCGGCAACGCAGTTGCTGTTGGCGTCAAACGTCGCGCAGGAACTGGCACCGCCGCTGCCGCCGCCCGGCTCGTCCAGCCCTTGATCGCTGTAATAAGTACTGGCATCTCCCGAAGCATACGCTGCAATATTCAACCCGTACTGGGTGTTGTTCCATGGCTGCTCGGGGATGACGGTCTTGATCGAGGTGGCCGGCGTAGCGCTGGTCGCGGCTGTCCAATAGTTGCTGTAGCTGGGCGGATAGCCGTTGGTCGGGGTGGAGGCGTAGTCACTGAAGTAGAAGTCTGTGCCGCCGACTGCCACGTTGTACGGAGTCGACGCAAGGCCGTTGACGGCAAGGCCATATTGCAAGGTGGATGCTGAGCCGTTGTAGCAGCCCTGCGAACCGCTGTCGCCTGCCGAGACCATCACCGTCTGGCCCTGTGCCGCAGCCTGCTCCCAGAGAGAGTTGTAGTAGGCGTTTTCAGCCGCACCGAGATCAAGTTCGCATTCTCCGAAGCTCACGCTTAACACCTTCGCGACGTCATCCTCGACGGCGCGTGCCGCTGCCAGGTCAAGCCCGGTGTTCAGCGTGGTATCGGCTGCAATGTATAGATTGACAGTCGCAGCCGGGGCAATGGCGCCTGACCACTCAACATCAAGGTAGGCTTCGATCGCGTCGCCATTGACACCGGGATCCGTGCCATCGATCACGACGTTGGGCAGGTTGTTGGCCGGGGTAAGGTTAAACAGGTTGCGGAAGCCGGTTACCAGGTTCAGGTCGATGTTCGAGTCATTGATGATGCCGATGGTCTGGCCGGTGCCGTTGATGCCGGCAGCGGTCAGCGGGCCGGTGTCATACTGCACCGCGAAATCGCTCGGGGCCACAAAGTATTCGACACCCTTGCCGACAGGATAATTCCATAGCGGCTTGGCCTGGTGCGTAGCCTGCGAATAAGTTGCGGCGCCCTGCACCTTGATCTGCGCCTTGGGCCGGAAATCATTCATCCGCACAACGCCCGCAACTACTGGAGTCAGGGCTGTTGGAATCTGCGGGTCCGTGGCATTGGCGTAGTGGGTCGCGCCATTGACTAGATATTTGTGGATCTGGGCACGAAACGCGGACTTGAGCTGGCCCGCCGTGCCCGAGAACTCGATGGTCGACTTGGCACGGGAGAGCTTGCTGACGGTAAAGCCCTGCGACTGCAGCCAGGCCGTGACCGTCTGCACATCGGAGTCAGCAGGGCCGTACTGCTGGCCGATCTGGTCAGGCGTGAGCCACTTGTGATAACTGGCAGAACCCTGTTGATGGAGGTCGGCAACATACTGTTTGAGGGCCGCTTCGCGGTCGGCCGGTCGCTTGATCAGCAGCTGCATGCGCGGGGTCTGCAGGGCATCTTCCACTGCTCCTCGGTCAAACGCCGCCTTCGCCATTGGGTGCACGTTTCCGCGCAGGGTCGTCCGCTGGCTGTTGTCCACCTGCTGCTGGATCTGGGGCACAGCTGCAACGGCTGCCTGGGCTTGAGCCTGGACGCCGGGAACGGTCACCAGGATACCGGCACTGATGCTCAGGAGAGACAGGAAAAGCGAACGTGTCGCTCGAACTACATCTTGATACATGGCCATCCTCAAAAAAACTTCTATTTGACATGTTGGGCCTGCGCCACTCTGAACTCCGGCGCAGCGCTCTCGATCTTCAGCAAGAGTGTACCTTCCAGTGCTGTGTTTCGAGCAGCCGAAGGAATTTAGCGAGCTGCAAAGCTTTGACTATCCCCGGTTCACTGTAGAGAACTCGATGTTTGACCATGACACGCATTGGGCCGGCAAAGTTGCGAAGGCCCTGAAAAATGAGGGGCAAAAGTACAAGGCCTGTTTGACACCGCTGCAACGCACCTTTAGTTTCGGAACAAGTCCAACCAGCCATCCCGGGAGAAGCGGGCATGGTGCACCTGTTGTTTTCTGCGTGCATGCCGCCGGATTGCCTGCACCGTCTCAAGGTACCAAGGAGTTTGTCTTGCCCACATGGAATCAAAGTTACAAACGTTTCGCCACATTCATGCTTCTCGCCAGCTGTTTTGTATCCGCACCGTCATTTATACAGGCGGCTAACCCGGACCTGGCTGCGCAGCAGCTTAGCAGCTTTGAAAAACGTGTGACAACGAAAGTGTTGCCCAATGGGTTGACGATCCTGATCTGTGAGCGACCGGAGGCGCCAGTCTTTTCGTATTACACGATGGTGAATGCGGGCGACGGCAACGATCCCGGGGGCCAGTCCGGCCTGGCGCACATGTTCGAACACCTCGCCTTCAAAGGCACGGAAGACATTGGGACCACCAACTGGCCGGAAGAGAAAGTCGCACTTGCCAAGGTCGAAACAGCCTACCAGGCCTACGACGTCGAGTATCGCAAGCGGGTCGGCAAGGACCCTGCAAAGTTGACGCAACTGCATGCCGCTTTCGAAGACGCAGTAGCCGCCGCGCAGAAATTTGTGATTCCAAACCAGTTTTCGGAAATTGCCGAACAAGCCGGCGCTACCGGTATCAACGCCGAAACTTCCCTCGATTCGACCCAGTACTTCTGGAGTATGCCCGTCAATGCGTTCCAGCTGTGGGCTTACATGGAGAGCGATCGCATCGCTCATCCTGTGCCGCGCGAGTTCTACAAGGAGCGTGACGTCGTGCTCGAAGAACGTCGCATGCGCGTCGACTCTTCACCGGTAGGCCGCATGATGGAACAATTCGCCGCAGCCGCGTTCGTCGCTTCACCGTACCATCGGCCAAATGTCGGCTGGGAGTCCGAGATCAGCCAGGTCTCTGCTACTGACGCTGCCGCCTTCCATGCCAGATATTATGTGCCGGCAAATATTGTGATCGCGGTCGTTGGGGACGTGAAAGCGTCTGAAGTGATGCCGGTAATGGAGAAGTATTTTGGCAGCATCCCCGCCGGACCCAAGCCGGAGCCGTCGGCAACTGCCGAACCTCCGCAGACAGCAGAAAAGTCGGTTACGATTCGCGAGGCCACGCAGCCTTTTTACGTGGAAGGCTACCATCGCGGGGACTACCTCGATCCCGATGATGCTGTGTATGACGCGATCAGCGATATCCTTTCGAACGGCCGCACCTCCCGCCTCTACCGGTCGCTGGTGAGGGACCAGCAGATTGCTGCCGAAGCCGCCGGCTTTTCCGGCTTTCCCGGCGACAAGTATCCCGGCCTGTTTGTTCTGTATGCCGTGCCGCTGCCGGAGCACACACCGGAGCAGATGCGCGTAGCCATCCATAAGGAAATTGATCGCTTGAAAACGCAGGACGTTACCGATGAAGAAATGGCCATGTTCAAGACACGCGCGCGGGCTGATCTACTGCGCGGCCTGGGCGACAACGAAGGACTGGCGGGACAGCTTGCTGCTTACCAGACACGCTTCGGCGACTGGCGCGAATTGTTTCTGGAGTTGAACAAGATTGACAAGGTCACGAAAGCAGATATCCGACGCGTGGCCGGCAGATCTTTTAGCGATGGCAATCGAACATACGCCGCGATCGAGACCGTTACCCCGCAGGCCGACAAGCCTGATGCCACGGGTGCCGCAGCTCCGGCGAAGGGTGGTGCCCAGTGAATCGCGCTTCTCTGCAATGCCTCGCCGCTGCTTCCCTCCTTGTCTGGGTCTCTATGTATGCGTCTGGCGGGTCTGCACAGACCGCTACGCCACCGGAGCCATGGCAATCCATTACCATTCCGCCGCTGCCTACCTTTCACCCGCAGCAGCCAAAGCGGATTGCTCTACCGAACGGGATTGTGATCTTCCTGCAGGAAGACCACGAATTGCCATTCGTTGACGGCTTCATCGAAATGCACGGCGGCGGCCGTAACCTGCCTGCTTCGAAAGCCGGGATGATCGACTTGTATAGCCAGGCATGGCGTACAAGCGGGACAACGACCAAATCCGGCGATCAGCTGGACGACATTCTCGAGGCGAAGGCGGCGAAAGTCGAGACCAGCGGTGACGTGGATTCGACTTCGGTCTCGTGGTCAAGCCTCAGCGACGACTTTGACCAGGTCTTTGGAATTGCCGTCGATGTCCTGGAGCATCCGAAGTTCGACAAGGACAAGCTGAACCTGGCCAAGCAGCAGATGGCTGCAGGAATCGTGCGCCGCAATGATGATGCGGAGGAGATCGCCGGACGCGAAGCGGCAAAGCTCATCTATGGCGCAGCCAGTCCCTATGGGCGTACGCCGGAACTTTCAACAGTGATGGGGGTGACGCTCACCGACCTCGAAGATTTTCACAAGAAGACAGTCATCCCGAATGGCATGATCATTGGCATTTCAGGCGACTTCGATGCTGCTGCGATGGAAAAGAAGCTGCGCACGGCCTTCGCTTCGATGCCGAAGGGTACGCCGCTGGAAACGCCCAAAGAGGCCTACGCCGGGCCGAAACCAGGTGTGTACTCCATCACGAAAACGGATGTGAACCAGAGCAATGTGTGGGTACTCGGCCTGGGTACTGAGCGCAGCAACCCTGACTACTATGCGTTGCAACTGATGAACGAGGTCTTCAGCGGCGGCTTCGGTTCGCGGCTCATGCAGATTGTACGTACGCGGATGGGACTCGCCTATTCGGTGGGCGGTGCGTATGGCGCGTCCTACGATCATCCCGGCGTCTTCTATACAGCGGCATCGACGAAGAGCCAGTCTACCGTCAAAACGGCACAGGCATTGTTACAGCAGATCAACGACCTTAAATCACAGCCTTTCACAGAAACGGAAGTACGGAGAGCGAAGGATGATCTGCTCAATTCCTTCGTTTTCCACTATGACTCGAAGGACAAACTGCTGAGCGAGCAGGCCCGACTCGAGTTCTACGGCTATCCGGCAGACTTCATCGACAAGTATCACGACGCGATTGAAAAAGTGACGCCTGCCGATCTCGAACGGGTCGCCAGGAAGTATATCGACCCATCGAAGATGGGCATCCTGATCGTCGGCAATACCCCGACCTTTGATGAACCACTCAGCAAGCTTGGGGTCGTACAATCGGTTGACATCAGCATTCCGATGCCTCCCGGCATGCGCGGGCCCGGTCAGCAGGGGCCGCCGCCATCCGCATCAACAACCCCTGCAGCCCAGGAGCCACGTTGATGCAACTGGCAATCGTAATTATGGCCGCCGGCAAGGGCACGCGGCTTAAATCGAACCGGCCGAAAGTGCTGCACCAGATCGGTGGTAAACCGCTGCTCGCCCACGTCATTCGCGCAGCGTCGCAAGTGGTACCCCCGTCGGATATTTTTGTCATCATCGGACACCAGGCGCAACGGGTGCAAGCCGCCGTGGCAGATAGCGGCGTGCAGTTTGTCACGCAAGAAGACCAGCGCGGCACAGGGCATGCCATCCAGACAGTCCAGGGTGCGGTACAGGCTTATGAAAACATCCTGGTGCTTTCAGGCGACGTGCCGCTCATCCGTGACGCTACCATCCGCGAGCTGCGCGATTTTCATCTTGAGCAACGCGCTGCGATGACCATTCTGACTGCGGAGCCGCTGGACCCTACAGGGTATGGGCGCGTCCTGCGCAACGATCCGAGCAAGCCTGAAGTTGAGGCCATCATCGAACAGAAAGCGCTCTCCCCGCAGCAGATGCAGTTGACCGAAATCAACTCTGGCATTTATGCGTTCGCAACCAAACCGCTGTTCGCGCACATTGCCGAATTGCAGACCGCGAATGCGCACGCCGAATACTATCTGACTGACATGGCTGGCCTGCTCGTAGAAGCGGGCGAACGCGTCGTTGCCATTTCCGTAAGGCAATCGACCGAAGTGCTCGGCGCCAACACAATCGAACAAATGATGGAACTCGATGCAGCGCAGCAGTTTCGTAAGGCGAAAGAACTGATGGCCAATGGCGTCACTATCTTTCGGCCGGACACGGTCATCATCGGTGAAGATGTCTCGATTGCTCCCGACACCATCATCGAGCCATATGTGCAGTTGCTTGGCCGCACCATCATCGGCACGGAGAGCCGCATCCGTTCCTATTCAGTGATTGAAGATGCGCAGATCGGTGATCACGTCACTGTTCGCAATGGTTCCATCATCAGCGGCTCGACCATCGCCAATGGCGCGGTGATAGGGCCATACGCACACATCCGGCCCGAGTCCGAGATTGGGGAGGGCGCGCACGTCGGAAACTTTGTCGAAACGAAGAAGGCCCGCCTTGGCGCGGGAGCAAAGGCCAACCACCTGTCTTATTTGGGCGACGCGGAGATCGGTGAGGATACCAATATTGGAGCAGGCTCGATCACGTGCAATTATGACGGCATTGACAAACACCGCACGGTCATCGGCCGCAATGTTTTTATCGGCAGCGATACCGCAATGGTCGCGCCCATAGCGATCGGCGACGGCGCCTACGTCGCAGCCGGCTCTACGTTGACGGAAGATGTGCCCGAAAATGCCCTGGCGCTGGGAAGAGCCCGGCAGGTGAACAAGGATGGCTGGGCTAAAAAGAAGCGCGCACGCCAGGGTTGAGAAGGGCGGCCGATCACTTCCGTCTGGAGGCTTATCACTGCTCCGAAGCGGGGAGAGAAAGTCTTTTCCCCTTTTTGAAGGACAAGGCAAACGCTTCGCTTCGGCCTCTAAGCTGCTTCCGCCTTACAAGCTGGCTGTCCGGTCAGCACATTACGCATGCGCAGCCTGGCGAAGAGCAGCGTGCGCTCAACCTGCTGGCGCGACGTCTCAAGCAGTTCGGCAACTTTCTCCGCGGAATAACCTTCCACGTCACGAAGCAGAAAAACGATGCGCTCGTTGGGTGGCAGTTCTTTCAGGGCTTCTTCCAGTTCTGTGCGCTTGACGTTGCGCCCTCTCAGTCCGGGCGAAGCAGCGGCTTCAACAGGCGGGGCGATTTCGTCGATCGGCAGTCTTTGGCGAAGTTCATCCACCATGGCCGTGTCCACCCCTTTTGCATCAGGCTCTTCATGCGTATCGAAGGCGCGGACGAAGGTTTCCGTCAGCACCTGTTCCGCCTCGATTTCATTGCCTGTCATGTAAAAGGCCACGGCAAAAGTGCGATGCCTGTGGGTCTCGAACACATCCCGCTGACGCTGTTCAAGCGTGCGCTCCTGGGATTGCTGCTCCACCATTCGCGCCCCTCTTCGCGGCGAAAGCTCTCTTTCTAGATTGAACAAAATGGCCTCTTGGCTTTGATTTTTACAGTCTGGATCCACTTATTCCGCGAAGAAGTTGATGGTTGTAAAAAGCCACCTACAACTTAAGTATAACTCTGCATATGGCTGCCAGGCAGCACAATGGAAAGGTTGTGCTTTACTCATAAGTACCTACAAAGGCTTTAAACGTTCCTCAGTTTATGTGCAAAATCGTGATAGCTAATTGTCATATGCCATACAGAATGCTCAATGATCTTCCTGGGCCAAAATATAGTTGGAGCAGACAGAACTACATTCCGTCGAGCGACGTATAGCAATCGTAAGCGAAGCTCGTCAAGAATGTGTTTAGGCCAGTGACACTATCGTAGCGTTTTAAAATTCCATGCAAACAATATCATCAGGATTCAAATGACGCACGTTGTCAGTAATAGCCTTGCGGGTGCTGGGTGATGTCACGCATCCTGGTAGTCGATGATGAGTCCTATATCCGCACCATTGTCTCTGCCATGCTGGAGCAGGCTGGCCTGGAGACGGTGACAGCGGCAGACGGCAATGAAGCAATTGAAGCGATCCAGTCTGATCCCGAGTTTGACCTTATCCTGTCTGACATCATGATGGTCGGCATGGACGGCATGACCTTGCTCGAGCGTACCCGCACCCTGATTCCGCACACGCCGGTGGTGATGGTGACTGCGATTACTGACGTTGACGTAGCGCTGCTCGCGATGCGGAACGGCGCGTACGACTACCTGCTGAAACCCTTCCAGCAGGACCAGTTGCTGGCGACAGTCAACCGGGCGCTTGAGTATCGAAAGCTGCTGCTGCAGAACGCAATGTACAAGCACAAGCTGGAAGAACTGGTGACTGCCCGGACGCAGATGCTCAACCAGGCTATTGCCGACCTGGAGCGCTCGTACGACATCACACTTGAAGCGCTTGGCGACGCGCTCGATCTGAAGGATACTGAGACCGAGGGACACTCCAAAAGGGTGACCGCCTACACCATTGCCCTGGCCCGGGCAATGGAACTGTCGCCTGCGAATATACGCACGATTGCGCGGGGAGCTTTTCTGCATGACATCGGGAAGATGGCGATTCCCGACGCCATCCTGCTCAAGCCCGGCAAACTCGATGCAGACGAGCAAACCGTGATGCGCCAGCATTGTGCGCGCGGGTATGACATGGTGCGCAAGATTCCATTTCTCTCGGAAGCTTCGGAAATCGTGCACAGCCACCAGGAGCATTACGACGGTACCGGCTACCCTCGCGGTTTACGCGGCAACGACATTCCTCTCGGCGCGCGTATCTTTGCGGTGGCGGATGCCCTGGACGCGATTACTTCCGACCGGCCGTACCGCAGGGCACAATCCTTTTCCAAGGCGCGCGCCGAAATTAAACGCTGCAGCGGCTCTCAGTTTGATCCGCGGGTCGTGGATGTCCTGATGTCCATGCCGGACCGCCTTTGGGCAGATCTGCGAGGCGAAATTGTCGGTGAGACGCAACGTTTCCTCCCGTCCCTGTTCTCGTTGGATATGTTTAAAAGGAAGGGCAGCATCGGCGCGGGAAGACTGCAGGAACGCGACCTGCTGGCGCAATTGAAGAATTTGCCCCAATGGAAACTGCAGGATGGAAAGATCATTCGGGATATACAGTTCGGCAGCTTCGCTGAGGCGATGCATTTCGTACAGAAGGTTTCAGCCGAGGCCGAGGTACAAAAGCATCATCCTGACGTTGACATCCGGTACGACAGGATTCGTCTTTCACTGGTAACACACGACAGTGGGGGGATCACTGCTAAAGACATCAAGTTAGCGCATTCAATCGATTCAATTTGCTAGAGGATCCGGTTCAAAGTGCTGGAAGATCCACTCGATCAGCTTTGGCGCAGGATGAGTTCACTCAAACTCTTCCCTTTCGGCAATCTCATGCTCAGCCATGTGGCCGGGGGGCTCCAAGTCACGCAAGGCTGCCAGAGTTTTACGGTGCCACAGAGCTACGGCGATCCCTCCAAGCGCTGCGGAAGACAGAACCAGCAGCCCGGTGATCCAGCCATTACGCTCTGGCTCTCTCGTAAGTTGTTCATTCGCTGGCGTTACAGGTGAGGGTATGCGACGGCTGGCGAGCAAGAGTTTTTCCTTCACTTCCTGATTTTGAAGATATTTGAGAAGCGAAGCAACAAAACTGAATTCCTTGCGTCTATTACAATATAGAGATTGTGCATTCACGATCCTATGAGTTACCATAGGATCCAGTGGTTGAGCTGAGAGCTCCCCCAAGTTTAGTTCGACGAGTTTTTACACAAGTTGCGTCACTGGCCTCCCGGCATGTACAAAACACCGTGCATGCCGTCTTTTTTTTTACGGCACGGCACTTCTTCAAATCTTCCCAGATCGTACCCGCCGACGCCAGTTAATTCGCTTACACTGGACTCGTGATAAGACGCATTGTTCTAACCCTGGCAATTGGCGTCATCGCGGTTGGAGCGTCGGCCCAATGGTCGAATCCAGGCGATGATATTCCTGCGTACCACGCGACTCCTCCAAGTGCAGGAACCACGCTGCCGCCTCTCCTGACGCCGGAGCAGATCAAGGCGCAAAACTTCACAGTCGCCTGGCAACCAAAGATCTACGCCGATGCGGCACACGTGCAAAAAGTGTTGTACCAGCTTCCCTGCTTTTGCCGCTGCGACAAAGCGCTGGGGCATGCCAGTCTGCATAGTTGTTTTGAGGGTACTCATGGAGCAGTCTGCAGCACCTGCGCCAAAGAAGGGTACTATGCATACCTCAT
This sequence comes from uncultured Acetobacteraceae bacterium, assembly GCA_964658035.1. GTDB lineage: Bacteria > Acidobacteriota > Terriglobia > Terriglobales > Acidobacteriaceae. The sequence continues at coordinate 27,757 of CAZZXL010000020.1, read as the reverse complement.
GACCAAACAGGGCAAGACGGTAAAGCAAATTCGGGAAGGTATCCTGCACAAGGAATATGAAAGCATCGATCTGCAGACCATCAGCTAGAGCAATCACTAGCTGGGGTGGGTGCTTGGCAGGTGTCCAGGCTGGCTTCTTTGCAGCCTATCTGCAATCTATCCGTCCGGCGCATTCCTCGGGGCGCATTGCTCTGATCTACACCACGAGATGAACCGGTTCCGGTTCTTCATGCAGTGTTAAGGTTCACCTCTTAATGTTGAGGAATGGCTGCAAGTCTGTTGCTGGCGGGACCCTTTTCGCGCGCGCTCATTGCTGTGGGTTGCGGAATGCTGGCGTGCCGGCCGATAGCTGCTCAAGTTCTGCCTGCGGCTCCACAGACTACAAGCGCCCTTCAGGCTACCCTACCAATCATCACGCTGTCGGACGCCATTCATCTTGCTCAGCAGAATGAGCCGGGGTATGCCACAGCAGTCGCAGAGAAAAATGCAGCGCAGCTGGACCACTCCATTGCCAAAGCGGCCCTGCTGCCTTCGGCGAGCTACCATAATCAGTTGCTCTACACCCAGCCCAACGGTCTGCGCAACCAGGCCGGCCAGGTAGGTTCTCAAGCATCGCCTATTTTTATTGCCAACAATGCGGTGCATGAATATGCCAGCCAGGCGGTCGTGAATGAAACGCTTGGCGCACAGCAGATAGCTGCTGTCCATCTTACGGCGGCCGCTGCAGCCCGCGCAGACGCTGAACTCGAAATTGCGCGCCGCGGACTCGTTGCCGGAGTAGTGGCCCTCTACTACGGCGTCAGCAATGCTGATCGGAAGGTAGATCTCCTTGCCGCCGCACTGAAGGAAGCAAACGGGTTTACCGACCTTGCCGGCAAGCGGGAACAGGCTCGCGAAGCCGCGCATGCCGATGTTGTCAAAGCGGAGCTACAACAGCAGCAGCGTCAGCGCGACCTGATGGATGCGCAACTTCTCAAGCAGAAAAATCGCCTGGAGCTTGCCGTGCTTCTATTCCCTGATCCACACACACCTTACAGCACAGAGCCGGAAGGCGCACCAGCCGCGTTGCCGGGGCGAAGCGAGATCGAGCGAGCAGCGGCGGCTAACAATGCGGAGATGAAGAGCGCCCTGGCGGCCTTGCACCAGAGCGACGCCGAGGTCCTCGCTGCGCGCGCCGGCTATCTACCCGACCTCGCCCTTAATTTCAATTACGGCATCGACGCTCCCCAGTTTGCGAAACGCGGCCCGGATAACGCCAAAAATCTTGGCTACTCCTTTGCCGCCACTGTCGACCTTCCCGTCTGGGACTGGTTCTCGACGCAGCATCGCATCAAGCAGAGCACCATCCGTCGCGACGCCGTGAAAGTGGCGCTTACGAACACGCAGCGTCACCTGCTCGCCACGCTTGACGAGGCGTACGACGAAGCAGTCGCCTCTCGAACGCAGATCGACATGCTCGACCAGAGCTCACACACTGCGGAAGAAAGTTTGCGCCTGACCAAGCTGCGTTATTCCAGCGGTGAAGGAACGGTGCTAGAAGTTGTCGATGCAGAAAATCAACTGCTTGCTGCGCAGACTGCGCAGGCCGATGGAACACTCCGCTACAGGAATGCTCTCGCGAATCTACAAACGTTGACGGGGACACTTTGAACAAGTCGGTGAGAATAAGAGGAGTCGTACCCGGCAGACTGCTTCCGTACAGCCGGCGCCGGCTGCGAACGGCACTCGTTGCTGTTACGTTTACGGCATTACTGCTGAACGGCTGCACGAAAGCCGAGACCAGTGACGCTACAGCCGTACAGGTGATTGTTCAGGCAGAACAACCGGAGGTGGGTGCAATCTCTGAACACGTCATGGCTGATGCGACTCTATCGCCGTTGGCACAAGCTGCCATCTCACCGAGAATTACCGCGCCTGTGCGTCGCTTCTACGTACAACGCGGTTCGCATGTAAAAGCCGGGCAGCTACTGGCGACTCTCGAAAACCGTGACCTGGCCGCTGCAGCTATGGACAACAGGGGTAGCTACACGGCAGCACAGGCTACGTATGCGACGCAGACGGGTGCCCTGATTCCGGAAGACTTTCAAAAGGCCACGCTGGATGTCGACCAGGCAAAGGCAACGCTCGATTTAAATCAAAGCATTGTGAAGGGCCGCAAAGAATTGTTCGCCCAGGGAGCGATTCCCGGACGCGACCTGGACACGGCCCTGGCGACACTTGTGCAATCGCAGGCTGCTTACGACACGGCCATCAAACATCTTGAGTCTCTGCGAAGCGTGAGCCACAAGGCCGCCATCGAACAAGCCGAGGGACAACTTACCTCGGCAAAAGGCAAATATCTTGGCGCGCAGGCACAGGTTTCCTATTCAGAGATACGCAGCCCCATCAACGGTATCGTTACCGACAGATCGTTGTTCACCGGGGAGACGGCGGCGTCGGGAAGCGCCCTGATCACTGTCATGGATACTTCTGCACTCCTGGCAAAAGTACATTTGTCGCAGACGGTGGCACAGCGCCTGAAAGTTGGAGATGCGGCTACGGTCACGATCCAGGGTGTAACGGACCCAGTCCCGGCAAGAGTTTCGCTGATCAGCCCAGCGCTCGATCCCGGCAGCACAACCGTGGAAGTGTGGCTGCGCATTGAAAATCATGATGGGACCTTTAAAGCGGGCACGCCTGTCCATACGGCCATTACCGGCCGCACCGTTGCATCGGCCCTGAAGCTGCCATTGAACGCAGTACTGACCGCGGCGGATGGCAGTAAGAGCGTAATGGTCGTCGGCAGTGACAACAAAGCCCATATGAAGCCTGTGAAGCTGGGCATTCAAGATGCCGGGAATGTGCAGATCCTTGCAGGCATTACCGCAGCCGACAAGGTCATCATCCAGGGAGGCTACGGCCTCGACGAAGGGACGATTGTCAAAGTCGGTACAGAGGAAGGCGGCGACAAGCCTGCTGCCGCCGGCGGAGATGAGAAGTGAAAGCAGCCGGCAATGACGTGGTCTCGGACGAAAGCTTCTGGCTGCTTCGCTATCGAGGACCCATCTTCTTTTTCCTTGTGATGCTGTCACTTGCCGGCATTTACCTGGCGCAGCAGGTGCCGATTTCAGTCTTTCCTGACACAAACTTTCCCCGGGTGGTGATCGGGGTCGACAACGGCGTGATGCCGGTCGAACAGATGCAGGTAACGATCACCAAGCCCATTGAAGACGCGATCAATGCTGTTCCCGGACTTCAATCGGTGCGCTCAACTACCAGCCGTGGTTCGGCAGAGATCAGTCTCTTCTTCGATTGGAACCAGGACATGTTTCATACGCTGCAGCTGGTCGATGCAGCGTTGAGCAAGGTCGCACAAACCCTGCCGGCAACCGCGAAGTTGACCACAAATCGCCTTACGTTCGCGACCTTTCCTATTCTCGGCTACAGTCTGACGTCCAACACACTTTCGCCCACCCAGCTCTGGGAGCTTGCGACCTACCAGTTGAAGCCACCGCTCAACCGCGTGACGGGTGTAAGCATGGTGACGGTGCAGGGCGGCCAGGTTCCGGAGTTCCACATTGTTCCCAACATGGCTCGGCTGCAGGCGACAGGCGTGACGGTGCTTGACCTGGTGAATGCTGTGCAGGCATCGAACATCATTGACTCGCCGGGATTGTACGAAGCCGATCACCAGCTCATTCTTGGGCTGGTCGGCGCCCAGGTGCATGACGCGCAACAACTCGGACAGTTAGTGGTGAAGACAACGAACGGCGGAGCAGCCGTGCGCGTCGCCGATGTTGCAGCAGTCCAGCCAGGGACACTGCCTGTCTATACAGCGGTAACGGCCAACGGAAATCCGTCTGTGCTGCTCAACATCTCGCGACAGCCATCGAGTAACACAGTTGCCGTAGCCGATGCCGTCGCGGCTGAACTAGATCGCTTGCGCAAAGCGCTTCCGCAGGGTGTTAAGGTCGAGCCTTTTTATGACCAGTCGACCTTGGTGCGCGAAAGCATCAAAAGCGTGCGCGACGCCATTCTTATCGGACTCGTCCTGGCGTGCGTCATCCTCTTCCTCTTCCTAGGGGATTGGACCTCCTCTCTCGTCGCTGGACTGGTCATCCCGGTGACTGTCGCCGTCACTATTCTTTTTCTGTGGGCCATCGGTCAGAGCTTCAACCTGATGACCCTGGGCGGTCTGGCGGCGGCCATCGGCCTGGTGATTGATGACGCCATTGTCGTTGTCGAGAATATTGTGCTCCATCGTGATGCCGGGCAGAGTCGTACGGAAGCAGTTCGGCTTGCTCTACGCGAAATCACCGTCCCCCTCATCGGGTCCACAATCACGCCGGTGGTCGTCTTTCTCCCACTCATTTCAGTCAGCGGTGTGACAGGCAGTTTTTTCCGCGCCCTTGCCGTGACCATGACCGCTTCCCTGCTCACCTCCCTCGTCCTGGCGCTCTCATGGACCCCTGGACTGAGTCTTTTGCTCTTGAAGAAAAAGCGGAATACAAGACATCGGGAAAATGTGCATGGCCGCGTAATGACGCGCGTTCTGCAAGTGCACAACACGGCTTTGGAATGGTCTTTGCGCAGGCCGATCGCGCTCATGGTCATCTGCCTGCTGCTCATCGGCGGCACATGGTTTGCGTATCAGGGCCTGGGCAGCGAGCTGTTGCCCTCCATGGATGAAGGTGCCTTCATCCTCGACTACATCATGCCCGCGGGGAGTTCACTGACCGAGACCAATCGGGTACTGACGCATGTCGAAAAGATTTTGCATGACACGCCGGAAGTTCAAACGACTTCTCGCCGCACTGGGTTGCAGATGGGTCTTGCCGCAGTGACTGAAGCAAATACCGGTGACATGACAGTGCTCTTGAAGCAGAAGCGGAGCCGCGATATTGATGATGTGATTGCAGATGTACGTGCCGAGATCAAGAAGACTGAGCCCGAACTGGATATAGAGTTCACGCAGGTCCTTCAGGATATGATCGGCGATCTCTCCAACTCACCAGAACCTATCCAGATAAAAATCTTTGCGAATGATCCAGCTTTGCTGCAGCAGCTTGGACCGCGAGTGGCCGAGGCCATAGGCAAGATCAAGGGCGTCGTCGATATCCAGAACGGGATTGAAAACACCATCAGCGGTCCAGCGACTAATTTTCAGGTTGACCCTGTTCTTGCAGCCAGACTTGGCTTTACCCCGATGGAAGTTGCGGAAGATGCGACTTCGATTCTCGATGGCGTGACCGCGAGCGATCCACTCATCGCCAAAGGCCGTCCCTACACCATCCGGCTGCGTCTCGGCGACGAAACAAGGCAATCTCTCGACACCATTCAGAACACGGTCTTCAACAGTGCGACGGGCAAGACTGCTTCCCTCGGATCACTTGCGCATATCGAGGAGCTGCCGCCGCAAAATGAAATCCGTCGCGAGAATCTGCAGCAACTCGTCGTCGTGACGGGTCGTCTTGAAGGCTCCGACCTGGGCACGGCCATGGCGCAGGTACAACGAACCATTACCAGCATGCACCTGCCACCAACAGTCCATGTAGAGTTCGGCGGCACTTACCAGGAGCAGCAGAAATCTTTCCACGATCTGCTGCGGGTGCTGCTGCTTTCGCTTGCCCTGGTTTTCGGTGTATTGCTGATCGAGTTTCGCAACTTTTCCGCGCCGGCAGCTATCCTGGTCTCCTCCATCCTCTCCATTGCAGGCGTCATCATGGCGTTGCTTGTCACAGGGACAACGTTCAACGTCGCCTCCTTCATGGGCGTCATCATGGTCATCGGCATTGTGGCGAAGAATGGCATCCTGCTGCTGGACGCCGACGCCCGTTTTCGCGTGGACGGCGTGAACGCACGTGATGCCATGGTCTACGCCGCGCAGCGTAGATTGAGACCCATCGTGATGACGGCGACCGCCGCAATCTGCGGCATGCTTCCTCTTGCCTTTGCGTTAGGTTCCGGATCGGAGATGCTGCAGCCGCTGGCAATCGCGGTCATCGGCGGCCTGTTGCTGTCGATGGCGCTCAGCCTGGTCGTGACACCTGTTGTCTATTACCTGCTGACCGAACGAACGGATCGGAAGCAGTTGCCGGCAGCGTAGCTGTCACGACCGTTAATACGTTAGTTCTTTACAGGTCCATCCAGAATTGGCTTCAACCTGCCTTCGACTGTCCTGCCGGTCTCACCCTTCAGGTCGAAGATGAGAATTTCATTTTCGCCGGCGTGCAACATTGGACCAGGAAGATACAGAGTCTGCTGCGGACCAACATCCCAGAAGCGCCCCAAGGGTTGGCCGTTGATCCACACCATGCCCTTGCCAAGTTTGCCGGTATCGAGAAACGTGTCTCCTGGCTTGTCAACGATGAAATGCGCACGATAATAGCAGGCTCCGGAACACACTTCATCCGCATATGGAAGCGGTGAAGGTGAAAGCATCGGCAGAGAGTAGGTGCTCCAACCCATGACCGGCTTACCGGCAAGTGTCGGCGTCTCGAGGAGGCCGGTACGCTCGCCGTTGATCTTCTTTCCGTAATTTACGCGGCCTGTATTTTCAACCAGAATATCAAGCCGGCTGCCCTTACCAGCGGACTCCGCATGAAGCGCCAATGAAGTTTGATCCAGTCGCCGATCTACGACACCCTGCAGCTTCCCATCAAGATACACCTGTGCGTAATCATGCAGGCCGGGCAGCAAGAGCGTCCCTTCCGCAGGCCCTGTGAGTTGAGTACGGTAGAGGATGTAGCCGTAGGACTGGCCGACCGCTTCCATGCTTAACGGCTTGGGTGCGACGCGTGCAACAGGTAGGTTCGCCCAGAGGGATGCACTGGCCTTGAACGTTACGGCAGTGATTGCGATGGGAGCAATCGATGCAGGTGGCGGGGGCGGCGTTTTACCAGTGATCTGCGTGATGAGGTCGCGGAACTGGAAAAACTTCGGTCGCAACTCGCCGGACTCGGCAACCGGCACATCGTAGTCATAACTCGTTACGTCTGGCTGATAATTCTTACCATCCGAGTTGGCGCCATTCATCCAGCCGAAGCTCGTGCCGCCGGCAAACATGTAAAGGTTCACGGAATAGCCGCGACTGAGCATCCACTTCAAGTCAGCCAGCTGTTTGTCAGTGCTGCGCGTCTCATGCGCGGCTCCCCAGTGGTCGAACCAGCCATCCCAATACTCGCTGTTGAAGCGCGGCGTATGCGGCCGCACCTGGTCAAGGATAGCGAAGGACTTCTGTGCGTCGCCTTCCCCGAAATTGATGGCTGCGGGGAGTTCTGGTAACGAGCCGGCACTCAGTTCCTCGGCTCCGTCCGCAGTGTAGAGCATTGATTTTGTATAGCCCACATCCACCAGTGCTTTGTGTATCTCTTCCATGTAAACGTGGTCTGCGCCGTACGATCCGTACTCATTTTCAACCTGTACGGCGATGATCGGGCCACCGTTGCCAATCTGCAGAGCAGCCGTTTGCTGGGCAAGCTGTCGCAGGTAACTTTGCGCCGCCGCAATGAATGGCGGATAAGAGGAGCGCACAACCATTTTCTGGTCCTTGAGCAGCCAGGACGGATAGCCGCCGAACTCCCACTCTGCGCATACGTAAGGACCGGGCCGCAGAATGACGTAGAGTCCTTCCTGCTGCGCCTCGCGTACGAACTCGGCAATATCGTTCTGGCCGCTAAAGTCGAACACGCCCGGCGCAGGTTCATGCACATTCCAGAAGGCGTACGTCTCGACCGTGTTCAAGCCCATCGCCTTGGCTTTGCGCAGGCGGTCGCGCCAGTAGGCCCGGGGAATACGTGGGTAATGGATTGCTCCGGAGATGATCTGAAAGGGTGCGCCATCGAGTTCGAAGTGATCGCCCTGCGCAACAAAGGTGTGCGGTTTTTGGTTGAGGGCTACAGGCGCAGCTGTTTGCGCGCATGCAAGGAGCCCCGGCAGGATCATCAAGCTGAAAGTGAAAAGGGCAAGACTCTGGATTGTCTTCTTTATAAATGTCTTCATCGGGAGCCTCTGGTGTAGACCATCCTACGCGGCACAATCAATCAGCTCAATTTGGCAGCAATCTGAACTATTGCCGTTCCAGCAGAATTGATCCCGCTTGAGCCCCTTCGACTTTTCCTTCCACAAGGATGGATGTATCCAGTCCAGTAATGTTGAGGATGACAGTATCTGGCCGCGAGCGCGAGAGTTTCACCAGCGACGCATTGGCAACGCCACCCAGCATCAATTTCACATCGCTCAACTTCGTCACAGCACCCTGCACCGGCCGGAATCTCAAGGCATATTGAGCTGCCTGGGTTATATTCTTCGAAAGATCAAGCGAGAACGTACCCCCGGACCACTTACCCACGAGATTGGACGACCACAATTCCGAGGTCGCGTTCCAGTCCTTCGGCGGCGCAGCCTGAGTATTGTATGCGGCGAAGCTGCGAAGAGCAGGCTCCCCCACAGACTCCACCGCAAGCAGCCGAATCGCAGAAACCGTCTGCGGCTCGATTGGCTGAATACGCTTCTGCCCTACCGCAGACCCGGTTGCCAGCAGCTTCCACTGACCCTCTACCTGTCCTTCCAGACGATATTCGCGCATGCGCTCTCCTAGCGAAGTCTCTTCCTGAAGGATGATGGTATCGACGCGTGAAGGCTTTGCTAGTGGCAGAACAATTAGACGGCCGCTGCGTTGCGTAGTTGCAACTGGGTGACTAAACCGACGCTTGATTTCCGAGCCGAACGCCTGCGCCGCCTCGCAGTCCGGCATTGAGAGAAGACCATCACGATTAGCGGGAATGTTCAGCAGAAGCTGGGCCCCACGACCTACAGAGCGGTAGTAGATGGAAAGCAGCTGGTCGAGAGTCAGCACTTTAGCTGCATTTGTCGTGCTCCAAAACCAATCCGGACGCCGGATCGACACATCCACTTCGTTCGGCAGCCAGGTATTGCCATCGGGATCGCTATCGAGTGCAGTGGCTGTTCCACTTACCGCCTCGGCCGCATCAATGCCATTCCAGCATGGGTAAGGAGCAAATCCATCCTCGTTCCCAACCCATCGAATCGTCGCCTGCGGTCCCTGGAACACCATCGCTTCCGGTTGATACTTCTTTAGCAGATCACCGACCGGCGTCCGGGTTGAACCGTCGAACCAGATCTCCACTAATTTCCCGTAACGCGAAAATATTTCCGTCAACTGCTCTCGGTACATCTTGTCGTAACGCTCCTGCAGCTCCGGTGTTTTGCAGATGCCGCCGGTCGTCGCGCCGAAATGGTCATCCCGCGGGCAGACGTATACGCCAAGCGGCATACCATGCTTCCGACATGATTCTGCAATCTCCGCCAGCACATCACCCTTGCCATTTTTCCATGGTGTGTTGCGGATACCGTAGTCAGTGGTGTGCGTCTGCCACATGCAGAAGCCGCCCTGATGTTTGGCGACGAAGACGATGTACCGGGCGCCCGCAGCCTGCGCGGTTGCGACCCATTGCTCGGTGTCGAGCTTCTCCGGATTGATCTTTGAAAGAGGTGTGGAGAGGTCATCTGATTCAAGATCCTGCCAGGTGTTCGGTGCGAAGTGTACAAACATTCCCACGCCGAGGTCCTGCCATGCACGCTGCCCAGGGGTCGGGCGTGCAAGCTTTGTTGCCGGGAAGGATTTGCCACCGATCGAGGCAAGGAGAGGAGCATCGGTTGAAAGCGCGGCCACAGTACCGCCCAACTGCAGGATCACTTCACGACGATTGATAGTAGCCTCCTTGACGCGCGCCACCCCTATCCTAGGCGAACTAGACGGTACGCGTGAAGTCCAGTTTAACCGGTAGAACAGCCATTCTCAATTCTCGCTGGATACGCCGCAGGTGCGTTACGCTTGAGCAAACAGGCGAAGTACAACGACACCGGAGTCTGTCATGCCAGTCAATGCCCAGCGTGCGATCGATAACCTACTCGAACTTCGGGCCTTGACGAGCAATGCGTTCGGAGCCCAGCGCGTTGCCTGGACGCCCACGTGGCGGCGGGCGCGCGCATGGTTTCAACAGAAGCTTGCGACCCTGCCAGTCGAACACCATTACGACGCTGCAGGCAACTTCTGGATCACTCTGGAAGGAAACTCTGAACGCTCGCTGATTCTGGGGAGTCACCTGGATTCCGTGCCGAACGGGGGCTGGCTTGACGGCTGTCTCGGCGTTCTCGCGGGCCTTGAAGTGATGCAAACCCTGACAGAAGCAAGCAATGGCAAACCGGCCATCACCATTCGCGTTGTCGACTGGGCAGATGAAGAAGGCGCGCGCTTCGGACGTAGTTTGTTCGGCTCGTCTGCTTTTGCAGGAACCCAGACCATTGAAGCCGATCGCCTTCGCACTGACCAGGACGGCATCACGCTCGAAGCTGCGATGGAGACATGCCACATCACCATCGATCAGATTGCCGAAGCAGGCCTGGGGCGCAGAAATGCGGCGGCCTACCTGGAACTGCATATTGAGCAGGGGCCGGTTCTCGAATCCATCAACTATGCCCTCGGTTCTGTGCTCGGAACCAAAGGCGTCGAACGGCACGCTGTGACCTTTCGTGGCCAGGAAGCCCATTCAGGTTCAACGCCCATGAAGGTGCGCCGGGATGCATTGGCTGCTGCCGCAAAGCTCGCACTCGAGATTCGAACCCTCGCCCGAAAATATCCTGACGCTGTTGCCACCATGGGCAGCGTCAAGACTTACCCGGGAATTGTAACGGCGGTTGTCGGTCGATGCGAAACCACCCTTGACATGCGCGATCTGGATGCAACGATTCTTGCGACCATGCTCGAAGAGGCTCGCATCGCAAGTGAATGCTTTGCTGCGGAAGAAGGTTGTACGGTCGAGTGGTCCAAGATATGGAGCATCGAGCCAGTTCCTTTTCATTCCCACTTGATCGGCCTTTGCGACCAGGCAATCAAGGAGGTGTCAGGCGTATGTCACCGCCTGCCTTCGGGCCCCTTGCATGACGCCGCTGAGGTGTCGCGAGCGGGGATTCCGACGACCATGCTGTTCGTTCGATCCCTTGCCGGGTTAAGCCACAATGCAGCTGAAGACACCAGCATTGTCGATCTTAAAGCGGCAATCCAGGCCTTCTATCTGCTGACGTTGAAAACCGCCGAATGGATCAGCAGCAACGTGACTGGGGACGGTAAGTTGTAGCGACATGCAGGCACAAGGAATTCGTATCGAAGATGGAAATAGTGCATAATGACCTCTCCTGAACGTAAATCAAGACGCTGGAGGGATCATGTCGACTCCCACGATGCAGGGGCATATTGCAGCAGCCTCTGAAGATCGCGACATGGCCTCGCGCTTCAGCGAGTTAAAGCCTGCATTCGAATTGCAGGCAGCGATTCCGGAAGCGAACCGGTGCCTTTTTTGTTTCGATGCGCCCTGCACCACCGCTTGTCCTACGCACATTGATGTGCCCCGCTTCATCAAGAAAATCACTACCGGCAATCTCGCCGGATCGGCACGGACCATCCTCGATGCAAATATTCTTGGCGCCAGTTGCGCCAGGGCATGTCCGGTAGAAGTTTTGTGCGAAGGTGCATGCGTTTTGCATCGCTATAACAAGCAGCCCATTCAAATCGCGCAACTTCAGCGTTTCTCGATGGACACTTTTCATGCAAGCGGCGCCCCACTCCCCTTTGACTGCGGCGTAGATACAGGTCACTCGACTGCCCTGATCGGTGCTGGCCCCGCTTCACTGGCATGTGCCGCCGAACTACGTCGCAGAGGTATCAAGGCCACCATTTACGATGAGCGGCCTTTGCCTGGCGGGCTGAATACCTATGGCGTTGCCGAGTACAAACTTCCATTAGAGGAAAGTCTGCGCGAGATAGCGATGCTTTCGCAGATGGGTATCGACTTCTACTTCAATACGAAAGTCGATGCACCGAAGCTCGTAGAACTTGAACAGAAACACGATGCCATTTTCCTCGGGCTCGGTCTGGGTGCTATCCGCCAGCTTGGCATCGCCGGAGAGCAACGGCACGGTGTCACAAACGCACTCGATCTAATTGCCGGCTATAAATCGGGGAGCATCCGGCAGGTTCCATCGAAGGTCGTAGTCATCGGCGCGGGGAACACTGCCATCGACGCCGCGATCGCATCTGTGCGCCTGGGGGCTGCGGAGGTGCATCTTGTTTACCGTCAAGGTCTCGAACAAATGTCAGCCTTCCGGTTTGAATATGAGCATGCCCGACGCGAAGGCGTCATGTTTCACTGGAACCTGCAGCCAATAAGAATTATTGGCGCGACTGCGGTTGAAGCGCTTGCACTTGCCAGGCTGATTCCCCTGGAAGCTGATTTGATGTTTCCTGCTTCCGCAGTGGAGTTCCTGCTCGCGGTCGATCTGATCGTTGTCGCCATTGGTCAATCCACGCATGCAGATTTTTTGACGGAAATGGAAAACACCTCTCCCAGGATGCAGTTGGAGCGAGGACGCATCGTGATCGATCGCAAAACCGGTCAGACCTCACATCCCAAATATTTTGCCGGAGGTGACTGCACCAATGGCGGTCGCGAAGTAGTTGATGCCGTCGCGGATGGCAAGCGCGCAGGAGTTGGCATTGCATCTTGGCTGGAGACAAAGCATGTCCTCTCCTAAGCCGACACTGAAGACAACTTTTTGCGGCATCGAATGCCTGAATCCATTCTGGCTGGCTTCTGCCCCGCCGACCAACAGCGGCGAACAGATCATGCGTGCTTTTGATGCGGGCTGGGGCGGCGCCGTCTGGAAGACTATCGGTGCGCCGGTCACCAACGTCAGTTCGCGCTACTCATCCATCGACTGGGAAGGCCGACGAATGATGGGCCTCAACAATATCGAGCTCATCTCTGACCGACCCACTGAAATCAACCTGCAGGAAATTGCCGAAGTGAAGCGACGCTATCCCCGGCACGTCGTCATTGCCTCGCTGATGGTCGAAAGCAAACGCAGCAGCTGGCATGAAATTGTGCAGAGGGCCGAAGATGCGGGAGCGGATGGACTGGAACTGAATTTTGGTTGTCCTCATGGGATGAGCGAACGCGGCATGGGTTCCGCTGTGGGCCAGGTGCCCGAATACTGCGAACAGATTACCGGCTGGGCAAAAGAAAAGGCGCGCACTCCGGTCATCGTTAAGCTGACGCCCAACATCTCAGACATCCGCATAGCGGCGCGCGCTGCCAGGCGGGGAGGCGCAGATGGCCTTTCGGCAATCAATACCATCAACTCCATTACAGGAATTGACCTGGACACCTTTCAGCCGAGCCCAAATGTTGATGGCAAGAGTTCGCATGGTGGCTACTGCGGCCCAGCCGTAAAGCCTATCGCGCTCAACATGGTGCAACAGATTCAATCCGACGCCGCCTCCATGCTGCCGCTTTCTGGTATCGGCGGGATCGGCTCGTGGCGGGATGCCGCGGAGTTCATCCTGCTTGGCTGCGGCAATGTGCAGGTATGCACGGCGGTGATGCATTTTGGCTATCGCATCATTGAAGATTTGCAGGATGGCCTTCTCGGATGGATGGCTGACAAAGGCTTCGCAACCATCAATGATTTTCGTGGATTATCCCTGCCGAACGTTGTCGAGTGGAAACACCTCAACCTGAATTACAAGGTGGTGGCGCGCATCCACGAAGATCTTTGCATCGGCTGCCAGCTTTGCTATACGGCATGCTGGGATGGCGCACACCAGTGCATTCACCTCGACCGCCCACCACAGGTCTCGTCTCTGATGCAGACACCAGCGATGGTCGAAGCGGAAGCGGCGCGACGCATCACGACCACACCGATCGCAAAACTGGACGGCCCTGGAACGGAACCCATAACCATGGTGACACCGCTCGGAAGAATTCCGCGCGTAGATGAAGAACACTGCGTCGGTTGCAACCTCTGCGCGCTTGTTTGTCCTGTTCTCGATTGCATCATCATGGAACGAGTTGAGAATGGCCTGCCATCCCGATCCTGGGAAGAACGCACGGCCGCTGCGGCCATACCTGACGGTACTTCAGAAGTGATGAGCACGAACGGATAACTTGCGCATGGGCGCCAGGCAGTAGCGGAGATCGCAGTATGGGAATCCTCATCCAGAACGGCACCGTCGTCAATGCAGGCGGTCAGCAAAAAGCAGACGTCCTGATTGTTGACGAAACCATTGCGCAAGTTGGTCCAGATCTTTCGTCGGATAGCCACAGAATCCTGGACGCCAGCGATCTGCTCGTGATGCCCGGCGGCATTGATGTGCATACCCACCTTGACATGCCATTTGGCGGCACTGTCTCGGCTGATGATTACCGCACCGGCACCATCGCCGCAGCAGTCGGCGGCACAACGACGGTGATTGATTTCGCGCTTCAGAGAAAAGGGCACACCATGCGCGAAGCCTATGACACCTGGCGCGCGAAGGCGGAGGGTAAGGCGTGCATCGATCATGCACTGCATATGGCCATCACTGATCTAGGCCCCGGCGACGGTGAGCAGGGTCTTCGTGAAATGGCAGAGATGGTGCAGGAAGGCATCTCTTCTTTCAAGCTATTCATGGCTTATCCGAATGTACTGATGATCGACGATGGTCTGATGTTCAAAGTGATGCAGAAAGCCGCAGCAATAAATGCGCTTTGTTGTGTGCACGCAGAGAATGGGAGTGCTATCGACATCGTGGTCGAGCAGATGATCGCCGAAGGCAAAACCGCGCCGCACTTTCATGCGCTCAGTCGCTCGACCAAGGCTGAGGCTGAAGCAACGCACCGCGCCATAGCCCTGGCGGAGATGGCCGGGGCGGCGGTGTACATCGTTCATCTTTCAAACGAAGAAGCACTGCGAGAACTTAAATACGCTCAGCAACGCGGCCTGCAGGCTCTGGCGGAAACCTGCACGCAGTACTTGTTGCTATCCATTGAAGAGCAGATGCCAGGCAGGAGTTGGGAGGAAGCCAAGTATGTCTTCACGCCTCCCTTACGCCAAAAGAGAAATCAGCCCGCGCTGTGGCAGGCCCTCATCGATGGCTCGCTTTCTGTTGTGTCGACGGACCACTGCCCGTTCCGCTTCGCCGATCAGAAATCTTTGGGCAAAGGGGATTTTAGAAAGATTCCTAACGGCGGACCCGGCATTGAAAACCGTCTGCAATTGCTCTGGCACTTCGGCGTGAATGCAGGCGTGCTTACAGCGGAGCGCTTTGTCGAGCTGTGCTGCGAGGCGCCGGCTCGCATCTTTGGCATGCCGCAGAAAGGCAGCATCGCCCCAGGCAAGGATGCCGACATCCTGCTGTGGGACCCGCAAGCCAACTACACCATCACCGCCGCGACGCAGTCCATGGCAACCGACTACTCCATGTTTGAAGGATGGCAGGTACGCGGCAATGCGCGTCACGTTTTCTCACGCGGTGAGCAGGTGGTCGAAGATGGAAAATGGATCGGAACGGTCGGTCGCGGCAGGTTTCTTAAACGCGTAGCCAATGCGGGAGGTTTCAAGGATGATCGTTGACGTTCAGCCAGGGGAGCCAGACCTTTCGCAAGCTGACGTGCACCTGTACAACAAAGACCTTGCCCCCACCACTTACGAGCATCGCACCTGGAGCACCTACAACTACATTGCCCTATGGTTTTCCATGTCCATGGAAATCACAACATACATGCTCGCGTCTTCGCTCATCGCCGGCGGCATGGATTGGGAGCAGGCACTGGTTACCATCCTTCTCGGAAACCTGATTGTGCTGGTTCCGATGCTGTTAAATGCACATGCGGGAACCAAGTACGGGATTCCTTTTCCCGTCTTTGTACGCGCAAGCTTCGGCACACGCGGTGCGAATGTTCCTGCCATGCTGCGTGCTCTCGTTGCATGTGGATGGTTCGGGATCCAATCGTGGCTGGGCGGCCAGGCCATTGCCGCGATGCTGGCTGTCCCGTGGCCATCAACTGCCCACATGCCTGCTGTTTTGTGGGCAAGCTTCCTGGGTTTCTGGCTGTTAAACATGGCGGTGGTGTGGAGCGGCGTAGACTCCATTCGCTTCCTGCAAAGCTTCTCGGCGCCGTTCATGCTCGTCATGTCACTCGCACTTTTGTTCTGGATGCTGCATAAGGCAGGCGGCTTCGGCCCCATGCTTTCGACCCCGAGCCGTTTTCATTCGACGAGCAGCTTTCTTCATTTCTTTTTTCCATCGCTCACCGCCATGGTCGGCTACTGGGCTACGCTCTCGCTCAACATTCCAGACTTCACGCGCTATGCGAAATCGCAGGACTCGCAAATTGTCGGACAGGCCTTTGGGCTTCCAGTTGCCATGACGTTTTATTCTTTCATCGGCATTGCCTGTACATCGGCTTCCGTCGTGATCTTCGGCGAACCCATCTGGTCACCCATCACATTGCTCGGCAAGTTTCATCAACCGTTCGTCGCGTTTCTTGCGCTGGTCGTTGTGCTCATTGCTACGCTTAACGTCAACATAGGGGCCAATGTCGTCTCACCTTCAAATGATTTCTCGAACCTGGCGCCGCGCCTCATCAGCTTTCGCACCGGCGGCCTGATTACCGGCTTTCTCGGACTAGCCATGATGCCATGGAAACTGATGAGCACCTTCGGCACTTACATCTTTGGCTGGCTCATCGGCTACTCCGGGCTGCTTGGTCCCGTGGCAGGCATCATGGTCGCTGATTACTTCTTCATCCGCGGAACCAGGCTCGATGTAGCGTCCTTATATCGTCGCGGAGGTCCGTACGAATACTCAAGCGGGATCAATCCCCGGGCATTGATTGCTTTGGTCGCAGGGGTAGTGGTTGCGCTCATTGGCCTGGTGCTGCCGGGGCTTCGCTTTCTCTATGACTACGCCTGGTTTGTGGGCTTCTTCATCGCAGCAGCCATTTACTACTTGTTGATGCGGCGCTACCGGCACAAAGACTCCTTGAAAGATATTCCGGCCTGACAGTCGGGTAATCATATCCGGCCTGGCAGAGGCTTCACATCCACGTTGTGCAAGCTGTCAAGAGTAGAGCCACCCTGCTATGAGGAGCGTGGTCACCAAGAGCGATCGCTCCCCATCCACATCGACTTAATCCTTGAGTCCCGCCTTGGGGTAGCCTTGCCAGATATACTCGAGCGCCTCGGGCAGCGTCTGCATTCGTACTGCGTGATCCACGTGGCCGGCTCCACGGGCGAAGACAAACTGATAGTGGTACTGCTTGGCAGCCAGTACCCGCGCCATGTTTTCGTTCGCCAGCGTCCAGTCATGCATGTTGTCACGCAGGGCATTCGGATTATAGAGGTCCGTATCCCCTACTTCCATCCAGATGCGCAGAGGCTCTGTTGGGCTATTCGGGATAAGGTTCTCATGGAACTCCCAAGCGCCATGCGGTGTCTCCGGATCAGAAGGCCACTGCTGGTTGATGAAAGTGCCGGAGTATGTCAGCACCCGATGGTAAAGCTCAGGATGGTACCAAGCCATGATCAGCGCGCATGAACCTCCGGAGCTTCCCCCGGTGGTTGCACGCCCGTCGGGATCTTTCGTCAGCTTTACAGCATACCGCGACTCTACCTGCGGAAGCACTTCCTGTTCCACCCACTCCGCATATTTACCGGACATGGTGTCGTATTCAAGCCCGCGTTCACTGCCCTGGGCATCACCCCCGCCGTTACTGATGGAAATGGCGATCATTGGCGGCACGCGCTTCTCGGCAATTAAGTTATCAAGAGCCACAAACATGTCGCGATCGGGTCCGTCTGCACCGACAATGAACGGAGCAATAGTGCCGGGAACATACTGCTGCGGGATGTAGACGGTCACGGCCCGTGTCCAGGGAGCAGGATGACTGGTTGTGACCATCATCTTGGCAGGATCATTCGGATCAGCTATTCCTGAAGTCTTGGGTGTACGCGCGATGCCGGGATAGAACTTGCTGTCCGCGGAAGTCATCTTGAAGCTTGACACCTTGCCATGGGGAACATTGGGTTGGACTGCCATCTCCACGGCAGGAGTGTGAGTTGCACCAATGATGAAGTTTCCATCTGCCACCGGGTCAGGGATCGATCCATCGGGGAGGTCCATTGCCTCCACATAGCCGGGCGTATGCGGATCGCGAACCGGCGCTGCTTGCGTATCCGTAGAGGCTAAACCGAATACGAGACTGGTCAGAAGCAACAACCGCAATACACGCACCATTAAATATCCTCTCGTTGAACGCTCTCCATCATAGACCGTCATTCCAATGAAAGCTGCCGCAGGCATCGGCCCAAGGATGGGGCTAACGCAAAGCGATAAAAGTTTCGGGGGTTCCATCTTCAGGGTTCACAAAGATGACGTCTTTGGGGTCCCGACGCGGTGCGTCGATGGATAGAAACAATACGGGCCCCTCCATAATTAAGGGCAGCGCATGTACTGTGTTGCGTTTGAAAAAGAGTAGATTGCCCGGCGCGAACTCAGCCCCATTCGACGCATCGTCCATCCAGAATGTACCTTTTCCCGAGAGTACATAAAGATATTCGTCGCTGCCCGCATGATAGTGCGGCGGGGTAGACCGGTAGACTCTGAAGACGCGGGCGCTCGCGCTTTCTTCGTTCGTAAGATAGGTGTCGAGCAGAAGCGTCTCCGAAATGTCGGGAAAAGACTTTGCAATTTCGAGGATCTTGAAGCGATTGAAGCCACCTGTAGCCAATGGAGGGTCTCCGTTCAGGGAAGTAGGGCAGTTCTGTGATTCTCAGTTCAGGCTCAGCAAGCGTTTAATTCTGCGGCGCAGGGTGAACTACAGTTTCCCCTGGTGGTAAACGGCTTCCATCTTCTGCGTATTGTGTACTTCGACGAGTGGGTCGGCATCAAGGATTAAAACATTGGCCAGGACAATCCTGGCGCGATGGGCCCTACGTTGATCGCAGAGTTAAGCACATGCAGAAGCTCTCCGGTAGAGCCGGTTGCATCAGCAATTGCCTCGGCAGGCGTCAGTCCCGGTGCAACCAGGTGAACAAGTTCACGATGCTCGGAAAAGCACGGAATGCGTCCCGGGAGATGCGCCCGCATCCGTGCCGAAGGCAATGTTAACCCCAGCCGCGTACAAGGTTCTCAGATTGCGACGCGCGATCGCCTCATCCTGTTCGTGCTGCCTGGTAGCTGGATCGTACCTCGATCCTGACTGGCAAACCAACGTGGGGTGCAGCAGGACGCCGGAAAAATGCTGAACAGGGTGTGTGCAGACCGCAGTTTAAGCGTAACCGAATCTGGGAGCTGGCTTCTTCGCAGCATCAACCTCCTGAAACCTGCGGGCGTCAGAACCACCAGAAGACAGCAAGGTGTATACCAGTCCATTCGCCAGCGACCGGGACTGCCGTCGAGACGCTGCGCAATTTAGGATAAAAGCAGCGAACCATCCCATGGACCTATTTCCGATTTACCTGAAACTCGAAGGTCGGCGCGTGCTGATCGTTGGCGGCGGCAATGTCGGCCTTGAGAAGATCACTTCCCTCTCCACTTCTGGCGCTCACTTGCGTGTCGTCGCTCCGCTTGCGATCGATGCCGTGAAACAGCTTGCTGACGAGGGCAGGCTGACGTGGGAAGCCCGGCCGTTTGCCGAAGAGGATGTCCAGGCAGCGGACCTGGTGATTGCCGCCACCGATCAGCCCGCCGTAAATACTGCTGTTTTTGTCGCTGCACAGCGTCATCACATTCTATGCAATTCAGCAGACGACCCACCGAACTGCGATTTCTACTTCTCTTCCATTGTTCGTCGGGGCAAACTGCAGATCGCTATTTCGACGGCAGGGGAGAGCCCGGCGCTGGCACAACAGCTTCGTCGCGAGATTGATGCGGCTCTGCCGATCAATATGGGGTCGACGCTTGCTGCCCTGGGGCAACTTCGACGCGACGTCATTGCTGCCTACCCGCCTGGTGAGGAGCGCAAACGATTGCTGCACGCGCTCGCCGGCAGACCCGTTTGCGATGCGGCGGCATGTCCCACGCGCCTGCAAGCTTTCGAGCCACCCAGCGAAACGCAGCCGGAATCGCAAGAGGTAGGGCTATAGCGAGCACTGGCACAAGAGCTAAGCCGGGACACGTATACCTGGTGGGAGCAGGCCCGGGTGATCCTGAATTGCTGACCGTGCGTGCGCTGCGCCTGCTCGAGACAGCGGATGTTGTGCTGTATGACGACCTGGTTCCTGTGGCAGTGCTCTCCCTGGTTGCAGCAGCGGCAGAGTGCGTCAACGTGGGTAAGCGATGTGGGGTCAAGACGATTACCCAGGTGCAGATCAATGCCCTGATGATTGACCATGCTCGCCGTGGTTCCTCCGTCATCCGCCTCAAGAGTGGCGATCCGCTGGTGTTCGGACGAGCAGCAGAAGAAATGGACGCTTTGCGCGCCGCGTCCGTGCCTTTTGATATAGTACCCGGGGTGACATCGGGTTTTGCCGCGGCTGCGGCGCTGCAAGTCTCGCTGACGGACCGGCGCAGCTCGTCGGGCATCCATATATCGACCGCCCATCATGCACCTGAAGCCGATCACACCACGCCGCGCAGGGACTGGAACGCTACTCAGATCATCTACATGCCGGGCAGATCGCTTGCTACGCTCGCCGCCGGGTGGCTGTCCGAGGGTGCCGATCCGGGATTGCCATGCGTCATCGTCAGCCGCGCTGCCCAGCCTGACCAGAGCATCCAGCGCACCACGCTGGGGCAGCTGCACACGGCCGCAGCAGCGGCAGCGCCATCCCTGTTGCTGGCCGGCTGGGCACTCACGCTCCGGGAACAGGAGTAGGAGCCGAGGAATTGACCGCTGGTGCCCGTCCGCCGTGACCCAGGGTCTACAACCCAAGGTCCGCAATTGTTTAATGCTTCAGCGGTCAGTTGCAGACACCTGCGGGAAACTTTACTCTTAAAGGTTGTAGAGACACTGTTGACGCTCATTGGTCATAGTTGTCTCGGTTGAATGGCATATCGTTCAGCAGCCAGCCATTCCGTCGATGGCGGCAGGAAGCCTCTCATGAAGATCGCGGTCGAAGCACCTCCAACAACGAATAAACACCTGATCCGATGGGTCGAAAAGATGGCGGAACTTACCACGCCGGCAAGCATTCACTGGGTAGATGGCAGCCACGCTGAATATGACTATCTGTGTGGGCAGTTGGAGACTGCGGGAACGTTTACGAGGCTCAACCAGGAGACGTGGCCAGGGTGCTTCTATGCACGTTCCGACCCTAAGGATGTTGCCCGCGTAGAAGAACGGACTTATATCTGTTCTCTTTCGAAAGACGCAGCCGGCCCCACCAATAACTGGGAAGACCCTTTTGCGATGCGGAAGAAGCTGAAGACGCTCTTCCGCGGCTGCATGAAGGGGCGGACCATGTACGTACTGCCGTTCAGCATGGGTCCTATAGGTTCACCCATGGCGCGGATCGGCGTCCAGTTGACGGATTCGCCGTACGTGGTGGTCAACATGAGGATCATGTGCCGTATCGGGCTGCCGGTCTTCGCCGAGATCGATAAGGACGCCCAACGCGTCGTCCCCTGCATGCACTCCGTCGGCGCGCCGCTGGCGCCGGGACAGGCGGACGTTTCCTGGCCCTGTAACGACGAGAAGTACATCGTCCACTTCCCGGAGACACGCGAGATCTGGTCCTATGGCTCAGGCTACGGGGGCAACGCACTGCTCGGGAAGAAGTGTTTTGCCCTGCGAATTGCCTCGAATATCGCTCGCGATGAAAGGTGGATGGCCGAGCACATGCTCATCGTCGGGGTTGAAAGCCCTTCCGGCGAAAAGACTTATGTGGCTGCGGCTTTTCCGAGTGCATGCGGCAAAACGAACTTTGCCATGATGATCCCGCCGGAAGGCTTTGCAGGCTGGAAGGTCAATACTGTGGGTGACGACATCGCGTGGATTAAGCCGGATGCCACGGGTCAACTGCGCGCCATCAACCCGGAGGCCGGCTTTTTTGGCGTTGCCCCGGGTACCTCGGCCAGGACCAATCCGAACGCGATGGCCACGCTCTCCCGCAACACGATCTTTACCAACGTCGCGTTGACGCTCGACGGTGGCGTCTGGTGGGAGGGCATGACCGAAGAACCACCGGCTGAATGCGTTGACTGGCAGGGTCGCAGCTGGACACCGGCCATCGGCAGGGAAACGGGCCGGACAGCAGCCCATCCTAATGGCCGCTTTACGGCGCCGGCATCGCAGTGCCCGACGATTGATGCAAACTGGGAGGCTCCGGAGGGTGTGCCGATCAGCGCCATCATCTTCGGAGGGCGTCGATCATCGACCATTCCTCTTGTCTATCAGTCTTTCAACTGGAGCTCCGGCACCTATGCGGGCGCGACCATGGCTTCTGAAACAACGGCTGCCGCAACCGGTGCTGTCGGCAAAGTGCGGCGCGACCCCATGGCCATGCTCCCCTTCTGCGGCTACCATATGGGCGACTACTTCCGGCACTGGATCCAGATGCAGCGCAACCTTTCGGTGACGCCGCGGGTCTTTCACGTTAACTGGTTCCGGAAAGATGCAGACGGCAGCTTCCTGTGGCCGGGCTTTAGCGAGAACATGCGGGTCTTGAAGTGGATAGTCGACCGTGTACGCGGCCGGGCCATGGGAAAAGAGTCGCCCATCGGCTGGACGCCACATTATGAGGACATGAACTGGGAAGGACTCGACTTTCCACGAGAAAAGTTTGACGCTTTGCAGCACATTGATCGCGCGGCTTGGCGCAATGAAGTGATCGGGCACGAGGAGTTGTTTATTGCCCTTCACAGCCACCTGCCGCCGGAGATGATCTTCGAACGCGAGTTGCTGATCTGCCGTCTATGACGTTACTGAAAGAGACCAACAGCCCGTTTTGCACTTTGGTCGCCTTGTTCGCTGCACGCTAACTCGTTATTCTTGAATGTCAGGTCATCCCATGGCTACGAAAACGCAATTTGATCAGTCGTCTCTTTCCGCCCCTGCTCACTTGTCCCGTGAACAGACTCTAGACACCTTCCGTCGCTGGGGGTACCTCGAGGCCACTCTTGATCCGCTCGGGAAGAGCCTGATCGCTGAGCCAATTCCGGAGTCGTTCCTGGATGGCGAAGACGCTGAAGAAGCGCGCGGGTATTATTGCGGCACCATCGCCGTCGAGTTCATGCACATTGCCGATCCAGCCAAACGCCGCTGGCTGCAGGAGCGGATGGAGACGAAGGCAGCATCGCCGCACCTTGATCCCGCACGCACCCTCGAGCTTCTGACACGTGCCGATCTTTTCGAGCAGGTCATCCAGTCCCGATACCTCGGCACCAAGCGGTTTTCGCTCGAAGGGCTGACCGCCCTGATTCCGTTCCTGGACGAACTGTTGCAGCGCGCCGCCAGTCATGGCGTAGTGCAGGCCGTGCTTGGCATGAGTCATCGCGGACGGTTGAATGTGATGGTCAACATTATCGGGAGATCGACCGGCGATATTTTTACCAAGTTCGAAGATGTTGATCCTCGCAGTACGCTCGGTGGCGGCGACGTCAAGTATCACATCGGTGCGACCGGCACCTTCAAAACGAGGGCAGGGCAGGAGATCGACATCCACCTGGTGTCGAATCCCAGCCACCTTGAAGCTGTGGATCCTGTCGTGATTGGGCGCTCGCGTGCGAAGCAGACCCGTATTGGCGTCGACGGCGAAAAGCAGGTTTTGCCGATCGTCATTCACGGGGACGCCGCTTTTGCCGGCCAGGGCATATGGGCGGAAAGTTTGAACCTGGCATCAATTTCGGGCTTCACCGTTGGCGGCAGTATCCACATCATCGCGAACAACCTGCTCGGATTTACCGCGGAGCCCCGCGAATCAAATGCTTCGCGCTTCGCCTCCGATATTGCCAAACGGCTGCCGATTCCGATCTTTCATGTGAACGGCGAAGATGCCGAGGCAGTACTGCGTGTTGCGGATATCGCGGCCGATTACCGGCAGACCTTTCATTCCGACGTGGTGGTCGATCTGATTGGGTATCGCCGGCACGGCCACAGTGAAATTGATGACCCGACGGTAACGCAGCCGCTGCTTTATGCCCGGATCAAGGACCATCCGCCGCTTTATCAAAAGTACGCGAAGCAGATCGGCGTGGACACCAAGCCCCTGGTCGGGCAGTACCAGGCGGAATTCCTCGAAGCCCAGAAGCAGGCCAAGGCGTCCGAGAAAGTTCCTAAAATGGCGAGTCTGCCAGCCTACTGGTCTGCTTATCCCGGCGGCGCCTATAAGGCACAGTATGAAGTACAGACTGGACTGCCGGCCGACAAGGTGACCGAAATCGCCCTGGGGCTGACCCGCTACCCGCAAGATTTTCATATTCACCCAAAGGTGAAAAAGCTGCTTGAGCAGCGTGCGGAGATGGCGCGCGGCGAGAAGCCTTTCGACTATGGCATGGCCGAGGCCGTAGCTTTCGGTTCGTTGCTTACGCAGGGAACGCCGGTCCGCCTTACCGGACAGGACAGTCAGCGCGGCACATTCAATCAGCGCCACAGTGTACTGGTTGATATTGAAGACGAAGGCCGCTACATTCCGCTTCAGCATCTTCAAGACGGGCAGGCCTCGTTCGAGGTCTACAATTCGATGCTGTCGGAAGCAGCATGCCTGGGCTTTGAATATGGCTATGCCCGTGATTACCCGGAGACTCTTGTGCTCTGGGAGGCGCAGTTCGGTGACTTTGCCAACGGCGCGCAGATCATCATCGACCAGTTCATCGCTTCAGGCGAAGACAAGTGGGGCCTGCTGAGCGGCGTTACCCTGCTGCTGCCGCATGGCTACGAAGGCGGTGGGCCGGAGCATTCAAGCGCGCGCGTGGAACGCTTCCTGCAGCTGGCTGCGCATGACAATATGCAGATTTGTCAACCCTCGACGGCAGCGCAGTACTTCCATCTGCTGCGCCGGCAGGTGATGCGGCCGTGGCGCAAGCCGCTGGTGGTATTTACACCAAAGAGCATGCTGCGGCATCCGGACGCGAACTCAGCGCTTCAAGATTTTACCCGCCAGCGCTTTCTGAACGTGCTGCCGGAAAATGAAATAAAAAATGCGAAGCGGCTGCTGCTTTGCACGGGTAAGATCGGGCACCAGCTGCGGATGGAACGTGAGAAGCGGAAGATCGACTCGGTCGGCATTGTCTTCCTCGAGCAGCTACATCCCTTTCCGACAGAAGAGATGCGCGCGGCGTTGCAGCAGCATCCCCATGCCGAGTTGGTATGGGTCCAGGAAGAGCCGCGGAATATGGGCGCATTGAACTACGTCAAGCCGTATCTGCATGAAATAGTTGGTGACCATCCGGTAACGAGCATCAAGCGATCGGCGAGCGCGAGTGTGGCGACCGGCTCAGCAAAGGCGCATGAGCTTGAAGAGAAGACACTGCTTGACCTGGCATTCGGACACCTGCCGAGTTGACGTTCATGCAGA
>CAZZXL010000020.1:0-2322 GCA_964658035.1 uncultured Acetobacteraceae bacterium | reverse complement strand
GAAGACACTGCTTGACCTGGCATTCGGACACCTGCCGAGTTGACGTTCATGCAGAGAAAAGGGCGAAGGAGCGACCATCCTTCGCCCTTTCTATTTTGACCCGAACAATTCTTCGGGTAGCTAATAGAGAACCTGTTCTGCTTTCGTAGACTTGCCTTGCGGAAGTCTGCCGCTGCCTGGCGTCCCCGCTTTTCTCGGACGGCCCATCCTGCTGAAAGCCGGCCCGATCGCCGCTTCTCTTTTTCACCTGCAGGAAACCTGCTCTCGTTTGGGGAATATACGTGCTGCTTTGGAATGCATTTCTGATCGCCTTCAGTGCTCTGTTGCCGCTGATCAATCCCCTCGGTTCAGCCCTGGTCTTTGTCGGGTTGGTGGGCAAGGCACCGCCCGAGGCTTATCGCTCGCTGGCGCGTAAGATCGCCCTCAACAATGTCGTTTTTCTGGCGATTTTTGAGCTACTAGGCTCCGCCATTCTCAACTTCTTCGGTATCTCCCTGCCGATCGTGCAGGTTTCAGGTGGCATCGTGATCGCCGCCATTGGTTGGTCCGTACTGAACGAAAAGGATTCAGAGGCAAATAAAAGAGACAAGCGGGAAGAACTGCAATTGAGCGGGGATGCAAACCTGCGCGATTTACAGCAGAAGGCCTTTTATCCATTTACCTTTCCGGTCACATCGGGACCAGGCACGCTGGTGACTGTTTTGACACTCAGCGCGCGTTTTTCAGGCAAGATGATCGAGCAGAATGTGCTGGGACATGTAGGCCTGTTTCTGGCGATACTGGTACTGAGCGCGCTGGTGTATGTCTGCTACGCCTATGCACCAAAAATCACTGCCGCCATTTCTCCTTCTACGGCGCACGGCATCCTGCGAGTCGTCGCCTTTATCCTGCTCTGCATCGGGGTTCAGATTGCCTGGAACGGTCTGTCCACTCTGCTCGTTTCTGTCGTGAGACATTGATGTGCGGACGCTTTTCTTTCCGACCCGTCCTGTATGGATAGAGGTGCTGGGTGCTGCGAACGAGGGATAGCACAACAGACAACAAGGCGGTAGTGTCTGATGGCAAGGCCGAGAGAGGCGAAGGCCGTGCCTGGCGGCAAAGTGCGATTACAAATCTCTCCGTACGATTCTCGGGGGCGGAGTATTTCTCGCTTGATTAGCTCTGGACCCCGCGGTCCATACCGTTCGATCGCGCAAAGCTTTCTGCGGAGTGCCGGCGGGAAGCGACACATTGTCAGTGGTCTGCTCGCTCTCTGCTGCCTTTCGACGTGTATGCGGGCCCAGCAAAGCAGCCCGCCTTTGGGCGTTGAGGCGGCCCCCTCGGCGCGCAGTCTTGAAGACGGAATGCAGGCACCGGGTCGGTCACCGGAACAGTCCTCGACAATGACGGCAAATACATTCCGGGAACCGTGATCACGCTTACCGGTGCGCCCGGCGGAATCGCTGTCAGGACGCTGCCGGACAGTGGCGAGGGACAATTCCACTTTGATGGCCTCCCTGCAGGCACATTCGAACTTACGTTCAGCGCCACGGGGTTCTCGCCGGTGGCGAAGTCAATCGTCCTTCACGCCGGTGAATCTCGCCAGGTACAGGACACCTTTCTTGCACCAGGGCTGACCATGATTGAGGTACGGGTCAGCCAGACGGCGCAGGAGATTGCAGAAGAACAGATTCAAGTTGAAGAGAAGCAGCGGGTCCTGGGCGTGATCCCGAATTTCTATGTGAGTTATGACCACTCGGCTTTGCCGCTCACCCCTCGGCAAAAGTTTGAACTGGTCTGGAAGACAAGCTTTGACCCGGTTAACTTTCTGGCAACGGGGATCGCCGCAGGCATTGAGCAGGCTAATAACAGCTTCAGCGGCTTCGGCCAAGGCTCAGCGGGTTACGCCAAGCGCTATGCGGCATCGTATGGTGACGGCTTGTTCGGCGACATGCTCGGCAACGCTATCCTGCCGTCCCTTTTGAAGCAGGACCCGCGTTATTTTTACAAGGGCACGGGAACAATACGGTCGCGCGTCTTCTATGCGCTGGCGAATGCAGTCGTCTGCAAGGGAGATAACGGCCGGTGGCAGGTGAACTACTCGGGGATTGGCGGAAGCCTGGCAGCGGGCGGCATCTCCAATCTCTACTACCCGGCCGCGAATCGTGATGGCATCGACCTGACCTTCGAGAATGCGCTGATCGGCATTGGCTCGACCGGGATCGCAAACCTGTTCCAGGAATTTCTGGTGCGCAAACTTACGCCGCACACGCACGGCGCCAAGCCTGTACAGCCGTAAGCGGCAGCATGCCAATCGCGGTGCTGCCTCTTTTTTCTCGTTAC
>CAZZXL010000019.1:0-45249 GCA_964658035.1 uncultured Acetobacteraceae bacterium | reverse complement strand
AGGCGATCAATGGGCACATGTCGATGGGTTGCAAGAACCACACACTGGTTCGAACGAGCGGTGCAGCTTCGGGGATGCGCGCCAGTGATGCACCTGGCATTGCCTGCGGCATGACTTTGCAAGTAAACTCGTGATGGCAGCAGTAGATCTGCTCATGCCTGGGAAAGCTATTTGGTCATAAGTCCCAGAATGATCAGGGATACGCGCATCCAGCTTTCGAAGCACAAGCTTGATGCAGTTGCACGGTTGGTATCGGTTTACAGAGGATGACCTGCTCCCCGGCAGCCATCCAGACTGAAAACACGGATACTGAAACAGACACCGGTGGGTTTAAGGGCAAAGCCACTGGCTGTAAGTCGTTGATCATAAGCGGAGAGATGGCAGAGCCCGGTTGAATGCAGCTGACTCGAAATCAGCCATACCTTTACGGGTATCGGGGGTTCGAATCCCTCTCTCTCCGCCATATTCTTTATTGCAGCATCCCATCAGCCTGAAGTGAGACGGATGGCGCGCACAATGCGCAAATCGCCGCCATCTTCTTGTGCATATGCATAGTCTTCGACCTTCGCAGACACACGGCAGTGCGATGATGCAGCAAACTCCGATAAACGGATAGTCCTGAAAGCAGGCGACTCCGCTGCCATCAGCAAGGAAGAGCAGCCGGCGTTGTCAGCTACGGAGCTGAGGCGAGCGAAATCCTGCTTTTCGATTTCGCCTGATCGCACAAACGCCCGGCGCTCCATTGCTTGAGCCTGGGCGTTTGTGCAGGGCAACTACTTAGCGTGTATTTGTAGAACCTGGATTGAATACGGCGGCAGTGTGTGCGTAAAGCTGGTACCCAGGTCTTTCAAGTCATGCTCCACCGGCACGATCCGTTGCGGATCATCCAGCGTATTTGTCTCTTGTGTATTGGTGGCACTCAACGAGCTTTCCTTGCCGGCTTTGTCTACCGTGCTGACGCCGTCCAGGGAGACGGTCAGCGGTTGCGGCGTAGAAGAAGCGTTGACCAGCTTGAGATACAGCACGCCTTTGGCAGGACTGTAGGTAGCGGAGTAGAAACACTTTGCACTCGCACCCCCTAAGTCTCCCTTGATGATCTCCGTACCCAGGTAGGTATCGAAAAGGACCTGCGCATAATAACTGGGCGAGCCATAGCTTTTGTCAGCAGTGTAGCCAATCAGGTCAGATTCCCACTGCATGCCGCCAGGATTTACATTCACGAGCAGTGGTGCATACGCCGCCATGACCACCACGTCGCTATTCCGTTCCATACCTGTCATCCAGGCGGCATCGCCCAGGGCTGCACCGAAATTGGGTGTTGGCTCACCCTCGCGCGTCGCCCACTCGCCCACAAAGATTTTCGGCCCGCTGCGATCAGTCTTGTCATAGTGCGCGGTGTCCTTGAAAAAGTCAGTGGCCCGCGCATAAAAATGATCATCCACAACATCCGGCTTAATCCTCTTGACCTGTGTTGTAGCTATTAATTGAAGCTCAGGGTAGGCAGCTTTAATTGCTTTGTAAAATTGAGTGTAGCGACCTTCGTAACTCCCCGACCGATCAAAGAAATCTTCGTTGCCTATTTCGACATAGCTGAGGTGAAAAGGCGCGGCGTGCCCGTCCTTCGCTCGTTCAGCGCCCCACTTCGTGCTTGTACTGCCGGTCGCATATTCAATTTCGTCGAGGGCATCCTGCACGTAGGGCTGCAGGGCAGGGCCCGGCTCGATGTGCTCCTGGTCCATGGAGTAGCCTGCATACACGGCAAGGAGCGGCTGCATGTGCAGGTCTTCACACCACTCAAAAAATTCCAGCAGCCCGAGGCCGTCGGAGGAGTGGTAGCGCCAGGGGCTGGGGTGGGTTGGCCGATCCACAAGCGGACCGACGGTAGTCTTCCAATCGAATCGTTCGCGCGTGTGATCTCCCTCCAGGTAGTTGCCACCGGGAAAACGCAGGAAGGCCGGATGCATGGCTGCGAGTTTATCCATCAGATCGACGCGATTACCATTCTTGCGGTCATGGTAGGTCGGGGGGAAAAGTGAAACCAGGCTCAGCCAGAACTTGCCGGTATGCCCCACACAAATGACGAGGTGGTTGGCTGCCGAGGGTTTGATGTTCCCCGTCCTGAGCGAAAAGTCATAGCGAGCCCATTGTGAGCTTAATGCCGCGACGTGCGCCTGCGCGACTGCTTTGCCGGTGTCATCGCTGACCAGGCTTACGTCCACCGGGCCTGCATCGGTGCTGTCCGTCTTGGCATAAAAGGAACCTTTATAGGTAGTATCGGGTTGCAGTGCCATGCCCCAATATCCTTGATTCAGTACGCCGGCCTGGTTCTGCGCATCCGCCTGTTTTACTTCGATCTTCAGACTCAAGGGCAGGGCGTCGCTCGGACCGGTCGTCTTGTCGATCTCCATGGAGGCCTGTGCATTGCCATGTTCGACCAGGAACCAGCGATCGGTCTTTTCATGAAACGTGCGGTTGCGCACCATCTCGGCATACAGGCCGCCATCGTAAGAAAAATTAATTTCTTCCGTCATCAATCCATAGAGCGCCGGGCTTACTTTCCCGGCAGGATGTTTCAAATCCAGATGGAGTGTTGCCGCCTGCTGAGACTGGGCGGAAAGAATGACGTGCGCAAGCAGGCACACGGAGAGCGTCGCGATGGTTCGTGGAAAGGACATATCCTGGAGCTCCTTGAAGCTGAAAACGTTTCCTCGGCGATTGTAATGGCAATCAGCGGCTATGTGCATTCTGCCGTTTGGAATGGAACCGCATCAGTGTTGATAGGCTTAGGCCAGGACTGCTCCTCCCATGTTTTCAGGTTCAACTAAAAACCCGTTTCGCGATGAACTACTGGCACTTGCACAGGAAGCAGGCTTCGAACTCGCGGGCATAGCGCCTGTGCCGCTGCCAGTGACCGAAAGCCGGGATGGTTATTTTGAAGAATGGATCGAAGCGGGCCATGCCGGGGAAATGGAATATCTGAAGCGCCGCGATGACCAGCAGCGACTACTCAGGTCGTCACTGCAAACAGCTTATCCCTGGGCCCGCAGCGTGATAGTCTGCGCCGCAAATTACAACACCACCGCTCCTTATTCAACCGCCGACGCGCCTGACGATGCAGGCTGGATTGCGCGCTACGCATCGTCAGGGAAACTTGGTGCCGACGGCAGCACGCAGCTTCCAACCGACTACCACGATGTTCTACTCGCACGCTTGCGCAAGCTCGAAGTGAGTTTGCGTACATGGCTTGGACCGATCGAGATGCGCAGCTACGTCGACACCGGACCCATCGTCGAGCGGGCCTACGCCCATACCGCCGGCATTGGCTGGACCGGCAAGAATACCTGCATCCTGAATCAGCAAGTCGGCTCCTGGTTGTTCCTCGGCGTCATCGTCACCTCCTACGAACCGCGTCCTGAGGAGCGTCTCGCGACCCTCCCACCGGATCGCTGCGGCACCTGCCGACGCTGCATTGAGGCCTGCCCCACAGACGCCCTGATCGCCCCCTATGAAATGGACGCGAGCCGGTGTATTGCTTATCTGACGATCGAAAAACGCGGTCCCATTCCGCTGGCACTCCGCGACAAAATAGGGCGTCAGGTCTTCGGCTGCGATATCTGCCAGGACGTTTGCCCATGGAACCGGCGGGCACCCGCGACTGCCGATCCCGAGTTTGCAGCCCGTCCTGAGCTGGTAAATCCTGCCCTGTCGTGGCTGGCCGGGCTCGATGCGCGGTCGTTCAATCGTCTCTTTAAAGGTTCGCCGGTAAAACGGACCAAGCTCGCCGGCCTCTTGCGCAATGTTGCCATCGCCATGGGTAATAGCCATAGTGACGTATACCTGGCGCAGCTTGAGGAGTGGTTGCAATCGGACGACGCGACGCTGGTTGAAGCAGCACAATGGGCGATCGACCAGATCACGAAAGCGGCCGGATAATTGCCTCGTTTCGTTCGTCTGCGGCCAATGCCTCTGGTCAGGCTAGGATAATTGAAGGAAGGAAAGCGAGCTGCCAACTTCAGAAATCAGGCATCATTCGGAGTATGCCTATGCGACCTGCCGTCCTTCTTCCGTTCCTCTGCTTGTCTCCTCTTTATGCACAAACACTCACTGCCGCGGATGCCATCCAGAAAATTCAGCAAAGATACCCGGCGAAGGTCGCAGCAGGCACCGTCGACACGATCAAGGCTGGCGATCCGTCGACGCCTGTGACCGGGATCGCGACCACCTTTCTTGACACGATGGATGTCCTGCGGGAGGCGAACCGACGCGGCCTTAATCTGGTGATCACCCACGAGCCCACTTTCTATAACCACCGTGACGACACCACTTTTTTTACCGACGACCCCGTCTTCAAAGCGAAGCTGGCGTTTATCCAGCAGCACCGCATGGTTGTTTTCCGGCTTCACGATGAAATTCACGCCGTGCCGCCTGACGCTTTCGCAACTGCCCTGCTGGTCGCGCTCGGATGGCAGAAATATGCCAGTCCGGCGGACCCCTTCTTTGTCACCATCCCGCCAACCACGCTCGGCGCACTTAGCCGCGAAGTACAGCAGAAGTTCAAGGTGCATACCATCCGCGTCGTCGGTGATCCTGCGCTCCAGATCACGCATGTCGCCCTGCGGCCGGGCGCATCCGGTCTGCAGGCGCAGGTGGAAGCTCTTCGTCATCCCGACGTCGAGTTGCTCATCGCCGGGGAAGCCTCTGAATGGGAGACAGTCGAGTATGTACGCGATGCCGCTGCCCAGGGGCGGCACAAAGGGCTCATCCTCCTCGGGCATGAAGTATCAGAGGAGCCGGGCATGCTGCAATGCGCCGGGGAGCTGAAGCAGGTATTTCCGAGCATGAAGGTAGAAGATATTCCTGCCGGCTCTCCGCTCTGGAACCCGGACGATCCGCCTGCCGCTGGCCCACAATAAGGGTTGCGAATCAGAAGGCCTTCCACTCATCCACGTAAACACCAAACATGCAGAGAGAAGGCCTCCATCAAGCCTCAAAGAGTGCTGCCTTACGAGTGGCGGCTTACATTAGCAGCGTTGAGCCCCTTGGGACCCTGCTGACATTCGAATTCCACGGCTTCACCTTCGTTCAGTGATTTGTAGCCGTTCTCGTTGATTGCAGAGAAGTGCACGAACACATCCTCGCCTGTGGAACGTTGAATAAATCCATATCCTTTTGCGCCGTTAAACCACTTGACCACACCATTTTCTTTCACGTGAACGACCTCGCTCCTCTGTGTTTATGTTCGCAACTGTCCCCCAAAACACGAATGAGCCACCAGCGTTGGCACGCGGCGGCTCAGGCGGGAACTTCAGGAAACCCTTGAGAACGGTGGAACAGTACATCAAAAACGGCCTTCCAAAACGATTGCTGACACCTGCCGTAGCAGACTGCCTGTCTTTTTATGGCAGGAAAGAGATAGAAAGGCAACTATTAATTTCAGTTTCAGCCACCGCTTTGTGCAGTAAATGCCTTTGCGGAATAGCCGGCGATTGACTGGATCTGGCTTCCTGCCACTCTTAATGGAGTGCACGAAAGCCATGGGTGAGGGTCTAATGGAGGGGACACCTATGAGCTTTCTCTCCATCCTGCCAAAAAAGCCACTCCTGCGGGAAGAACCATCGGCCGAACGACCGGCACAAGCACTGCCGCCATCTCCTCTGCAGCCGGAGCCACTGCGTCTGCCCGTGCCCGGAGAAGATGGCGTCCTCGGCCAGACCATGGCACTGCTGCGCTACCTGGCACAGACTGAGGTCCATACTTACGCCTTCAGTGTCGCCGCCAACTCGATCCTGTCACTGTTTCCATTTATCGTCATGATGTTTACCATCGCCCGCATGGTCTTCCATTCGAAAGCCATGGAGAATGTCATCGGCGATGAGATCCGTTATTTTCTTCCGGCTGGGCAGGACTTCGTCGTAAAAAACATGAGTATCGTGGCCCATGCCAGGAGCGGCGTACAGATCGCTTCCGTCATCATGCTGCTCGTTTCATCAACCGGCGTCTTTATGCCCCTCGAGGTCGCACTGAACCAGGTCTGGGGGATCAAGAAAAACCGGTCCTACCTTATGAATCAGCTGATCTCGCTCGGCCTTGCCTTCGCCATCGGCACGCTGATCCTCATCTCTGTCGCTTTTACCGCTTCGCAGCATACTGTGCTCGACGTGCTTTTCTTCGGCAATACGCAGAACGTGGTTTTCCAGTTCATCGCGCACTGGCTGCTGCAGATTTCCGCTGCTATCGCGAGCATCCTGATGTTCTTCATCATTTACTGGGTGTTGCCCAACTGCAAGCTGCCGATACGAGCGGTG
The DNA here is from genome assembly GCA_964658035.1 of uncultured Acetobacteraceae bacterium. GTDB lineage: Bacteria > Acidobacteriota > Terriglobia > Terriglobales > Acidobacteriaceae. The sequence continues at coordinate 38,944 of CAZZXL010000019.1, read as the reverse complement.
CTGCCAACCGCCATCGTCACCGGCCTGGTATGGGAGCTGGCGAAGATGATCTACATTGCCGTGCTGCCGTTGCTTGATTTTCGTTCCGTCTACGGGCCGTTTTCCATCTCAGTCAGCCTGATGATGTGGGCCTTTCTCAGCGGACTGCTGCTGCTGGGTGGGGCGCAGTATTCTGCAGCCCGGCACACCCGCCGGCTTGCCGGTCAGGCGCCGATAGAAGAACTGGAAAAACCTGCCGGATAGCACCCGCCAAGCATCCCCGAGCGGCACGCGTGCGATACACTCAGCACGAATGGCAAATGTCTTTCGCAGGGCAGAAGTCGCGATCGCCGGCCGCGTCCGCCGCAATCCACCCGAAGGTCTTGTCGCGCGTTCAGCCTTCTGGCTGGGCTTAGTGTTCGCCTTGCTGCTGCTGCTTCGCTTCACCCACGTGTGGATGAGCGATGGTGCGGATGCGCTCTTATTCTTCCTGGGCATTCCCCTGTCCATCTTCGCGATGATCCTGACCTGGCGTTGGGTCTTCAGGAAACTGCTTTGGCGCGTCCGCAACCGCCTTATCGTCACGTATCTTCTAATGGGCCTCGCGCCGGTAGTGCTGTTCGTGATCCTCGCCGGCATCGCTGCGTATGTCTTTTCCGGCCAGTTTGCCACCTTCGCGGCGAACTCCGAATTAAACGCCAAGGAAAATCGGCTGGTCTCGTGGGACCAGGGTTTTGTCACGCACATCGGCATCATCGTCTCCCGCGATCCCAAGGTCCGCGTCATCGATTTACCGGAATACCGCGAGGCCGTTGCCGGCGAAATCGATCCGGACGGGTTGGAGCTCGGTGCGGAAATTGACGGCCAACCCGTCGACCTTGTCGCTGAAGGTAAACACCTCAAGACCAAGGTCGCAATTCCCGCCTGGGCTACCAAGGATTTTCAGGGAATTGCGGTAGACAATGACAGACTGTTTTTTCGTGCGATCGATCACCAGGTGCAGGGCCCGCACACCGTCACCGTCCATTCCAGTATTCCGCTCACTGGTCCGATCCTCAAGCGCATGGCGGAAAACCTCGGGCGCATCACCGTCGCACAGGGCTTCAATATCCGCGATGATGACGACTCAAGTGGTCCCCATCCGCAGGAGCAGGTCGGCCACCCGAGCAGAAAAGAAGTCAGCAGCCTCGCCGGCGGTACGCTCCCCGGGCCCGCGGGTTTTTATGACAGAACGGTCTTTTTCAGTTCGCCGCTTGCCGTCACGGAATGGTCAACCGGGCATGTTGTTTCCGGCATGCTGCTGAATGTCGAATCGCGTCCTACCCTGCTCTACCAGCGTCTTTTCCGCAGTTCCGTTGAAGTCGGGACCTTTGTCCGCGACGGGCTGATCGGGATCGCCGCTTTCTTCGGCATGCTCGAACTCTTCGCCCTCAGCATGGCCATCGGCCTGAGCCGTACCATCACGCGTTCCATCCAGGACCTGTATCTCGCGACCCGCGCCATCGATGCCGGGCAGCTTGAACATCGCATCGTCGTCAAACGGCGGGACCAGCTCGGCGCCCTCAGCACGTCTTTTAATACGATGGCCCAGTCACTCGCCAATCTCCTGGTGGAGCAGCGCGAAAAAGAACGCCTGCAGGCCGAGCTATCCATCGCCCAGGAAGTGCAGAACAGTCTTCTGCCACAGGGTCAGATACGATTACCTATGCTGGAGGTGCATGGCTTGTCAAAGCCCGCCCGCAGTGTCAGCGGCGATTACTACGATTTTCTGCTTACCGGCACGTCACAGCTTTTTCTTGCCCTGGGCGACATCAGCGGCAAAGGCATATCAGCGGCGTTGCTGATGGCCAGTCTTCACTCAGCCGTCCGTGCCTACCGCTTCGGCGACAGCAGTCCGGGGCCCTTGCTGCTTGATGGCGAGGCGAACTATCTCGCTAATCCGGCCATGATGCTCGAGCGCCTGAACCGCCACCTCTACACCAGTACCCAGCCGGAGAAATACGCGACGCTCTTCCTCGCTCATTACGACGGCGCCGATTCGTCCCTCACGTATTCGACTGGTGGACAGTTGCCGCCCCTCGTACTGTGCGCCAACAACGAAGTAAAACGGCTCGATTGCGGTGGTTCCGTCATCGGCCTGCTCGAAGGCATGAAGTACGAACAGGCCAAGGTGAAGCTTGGCGCCGGCGACATTGTCATCATCTACAGCGATGGCGTCACTGAGCCGGAGAATGAGTTTGGCGACTTTGGCGAAGATCGTCTGCTTGAACTGGTGCGCAGAAATCGCACCCAGAGCCTCGAAGGCATCTCTAATGCCGTGATGCAATCGCTGAAAACATGGATTGGCGACCAGGAACAGCCTGACGACATCACCCTCGTCCTTGCCCGGCAGCTATAACATGTTTATGCCAGCCCCAGGACCAGTACCTGGTCGTCATACGTCGGTAGAAATACCTTGCCGCCACTTACGACCGGCGGCATGAACTTGTTGTAGATGAAGGGCATCGCCTGCGCCTGCGAATCCCATAGCGGCATGATGCGTCTGGTCCCGTCACCGTTCGTGCCAAACCGATCCAGGCCGTAGCAGAGCAGGCGCCCATTCGTAACAACAGCGTTGCCGTCGCCATAAGGCATCGAGGCCCACAACAGCGCCGTGCCTGCCCGGCTGCCATTTGCCGAGAGACACATGAACGTTCCCGGCATTCCTCCCGGACTAGCCGTTACATTGGCTGAGGCAATCTCCGCCGATTGCGCCAGAAACGTGATCGCCGCCGGCGTTATTTGCCATACCCGGATCGAACTGTTTTCGCCGCCGCAGATCAGCAGCGTCCCCCACGCCGGATGCTCATACACGACTGGTGTTGCATGCAGATGCCTGGTCTTTCCCTGGAACAGGAAGTCGAGGGTACTCGCATCCTGTGGCGCAGCGTTCACCCCGTACCCGGGGAAGTAGGTAAACCACACCGGGGCAAATTGCAGCCTGGCATAGTTTGCCGCGGCATTGACCATGTCGCCGGGCATGGTCTTGCCCAGGTTGGCCGTCCTGGCGACGTACAGGATACCGTCTTTGCCGGAAAATGCCAGCACGCCATACTTCGGAATGAGCACACACCCGGCCGAGCCCAGGTCCTCATCCGTCCAACTCGCGTCTGCGGGATTCGGCTTGGTGTATTGAATGTCACCGATAGTCGACGTCACCTTCGGCATGCGCATCGCGTTTACCGGAAGCTGGGCAGCAGCGCTTGGCGCACTCACGCCGGCAAGCTTGTTCGGCAGTTTGGCGGCGGGTTTGCTGAGGGTGGGGTTCTCGCCCAACCGTCCCGCATCGGTATACGGAGCAAACCAGCTGACAGCTTTCAGAGACGCCTTTGTCGTGCCGGAAGCAGGCTTGTACTCAATCTTCAGCGCACATTCGCCAAAGTCGTTGACGCCATCGAAGCTGCCGTTGCCGGTAATGCCGTACAAATAGCCATCAGCATCGGCGCACAGGCCGCCGCCACCCATCCAGATGCCCGCACCTTCGCCGGTCGATGTCGCAAAGGCTGCGCTGATTGCATTGCGCGCGCAGTCAAACGCCAGTATCCAACCGGCCGCACCATTCTCTGTCTCAAGCACTGTGCCACTCGCGAAGAACACTGTCTTGACGCCGTTGACATTTGTCAGCAGCAGGGAAGAACGTTGTTTGCGCATCAGCCCGTTGAACTTCTGCAGATTGCCGTTCGGCGCGGTGTACGTTACATCTGACAGGCTTACCGGTGCACATGCGCGCGAACCATCTTTGAGATTCAGCACATGCACGGCATAGCCGGCCGCGGTAGCTGTTCCATCTGCAGACGACCAGGCCACGACATATAGCTTTTTCTCGGCAGCATCAATGACGGGCGTTGAAAGTATCCCCCAGTGATCATTGATCCTGTGCATGTCAATCGCCGCGCTGCCATTGATTGGAACAGCCAGCTTCTTTACCCACAGGATGTCGGAGTTATTGGCGTCATAGCACCAGACGGTGTTGTTCATCGAGCAGACGATCACGATATCCCGCGTCGTGCCATCGTCCATCACGGCTGCCGGAAGAATCAGCGGCTGCGCTTCGCAACCCCGTGCATCGCCTTCCATCGAAAGCGAAAAGTATTTCCGAAGCCCTTTCGCCGCCACGGTGGCCTGCGTCAATGCAGTCTCGGTCAGGTAAGCGCCCGAACGATTGTTGTCACCCCCGCGCGTCAACACCGGCGACATCACGCCATGGGTGGTCTGTGCACGCGCAGGAATGCGGAGCAGTCCGGCCGCCGCCGCGGTACCGCCCAGTTTCAGGAACCATCGCCGCTGCATCATAACGCCTTCCCTTCATACGTTGCTGTCAGTTCAAACGATTCATCGACAGCCCGGGGATTCTCTACCAACAGCTCCCACCATCCATCACTCGCCATCGTCGCCCGGGCCCTCAGTGTAGCTGGCGCAATCGAGAGCTCCGGTGCACGCTTCGCCCACACACGTGCAACCACTCGCTCTGACTTTGCCAGTGCTACCTGCATGTCAAGATCGGGATAGCCGAAAAAGATCTGTGTCGTCGCGAGTGGCTTCATCGATATTTCGTTCTGGACACCTGCCGGTGCGAAGAAAACATACGATTCGCCACCACCGTAAGCATTACTCGGAATCGTGAACGAAGCATTGCCATGCCTGTCGGTCCATATATCCTGGTGGTGGCCGCTGTAATCATGCAATTGCACCTGCGCACCGAATGAAGTCGCACACGTCACAGGCCGCGCGTTCCACGTATCCCAGTTCATCGCGGCAAGCAGACCCCCGCTCCAACCGAAAACGCCGCCATCGCCATCGCGGTTGAGCACGATGCACCTGTTGTCCACATAGCGGGTCGTTGTCTTGCCGAAAGCGAAAGTTCGATGGATCCATACCAGGTTGTCGATCCATGGTTTCAATCCATATCGTTCCGGCAGATAGTCGCCCGCATAAATCATTGGCGTGCCCTCAATCGCCAGCAGGTAGGCATACGCAAGCAGTTTGTTTGACAGAATATTTTCACCACGGTTCTGGTCCGTATCAGCCGTTTCGACAAACGTGACAGAATGCGCAGGGTCAAGGGCAGTAAAGCCGGCGCCATCGAGCAGCTGGCAGCTCGCGCCACCATCACACACTGCCTGCAAGGCGAAATGCAGGCCAAAATCGAGGGTCGCGTTTCTGCCGTTCATCTGCTTTACCCATGATTCGAGCTCGCCCGCATTGCCGGTAAAGCACTCACCAAAACAGTAAACCTGCGAAATGATCGGCGCTTCGAGAATCGTACGCGTCACTGTAGCATTCTCGCCCTTCGTGTCATCGAGACGAAAGCCATCAAGCCCTACCGTCTGCAACTGCCACTGGATACCGGCGATCATGCCGTCGCGCATGTAATGCTGAGGCGTCGAGTGCACATAGGAAACCATGTCGCCAAAAGCTTCGTTCCCATTGGCATCGAAGACAGGATCAACAGGGACCCGGGGCGGCTCTCCAACGAAACACGATGGATGCTTTGGAAAGCGCCCATTCCTCGTCTTACCGTCCGCGCCCGGATACTGGTAGGTGCTGTTGTTCCCGCCGTCATACTGATGGATCACCATGTCGGCAAGATTCGCCAGTCCATAGCTTCGACCGATCGCCACCGCCTGCCGGATGAGCTCGCCCGTACCCCAGCGCGTGGGAATGCCATAGGCTTGGTCTTTCGTTCCCAGGTCATAATCGTCGAGCTTGCCGTAGCCGTCCGAATTGTTTGCCGAACCACCCTGCGTCTTGCACAACGGCGGCCACAGGATATGCGTAAAGCCCGTCTCTGCCAGCCCTTTCGCCATCTGCGACATTTTGACTGCATGCCATGGCGCATCCGGCGTGTCCTTGTCTACGGGAGCCGGCATTACCTGCAGCGTCCCGTTTTTCATCATGCGATAGAACGAGTTGTAAATGACTGCCATGGCATCCGCCTTTACAGAATGTTCTTGTAATACCAGCTCAGAACCGCCGCATCGTTGTATCGTCCAGCTCCGAATCCCCGCATCCTCTTGTCATCCCGTCGGAAGCGCAGCGCAGTGGAGGGATCTGCGTTCTCAAGCATTGGAAGATCAGCACATGTGTGCCTCTATCTCGTTGCCGAATTGCCCTCCGCAGCCAGAGTGTGGCCCCTAAGTTCAATCCTAGTCATTCAGAAGAATTAATCGGCACTATATGAAGAAGGCGAATGAACTGCGATCGCCTGAACAAAAGGCATTCCAAATCCGGCCGGCAGCGCTACTTGATCCGGAAAGCCTTTACCGCAATATCGTTGGGCTTTGTGCCGCACGGCAGCAGGGTGAACAACGAATGCGTCATGGTGCGGATCACCGCGATATCGCCGGATTTGGCGTCAACTACCAGCAGAAGGTGGCCTTCCTTGGAGAAAGCCATCGCGTCCGGCCCATCGCCCACATGCACGGCGCCCACAAGTTTGCCATCATCGATGCTGTAGATACTCACCGTACCGGCGCGAAAATCCGCATTCCACAGCAACGCGTTATCGGCGCTCACAATGCCGCGGACCGGGCCTGCGCCGATGGCATACGTCCCACCGACTTCATTCGCCGTCGTGCCAATTTCCGAAACAGAATCGCCATCGAAGTTCGACGTAAAGACTTCCCCCCCATCCGGTTTGAGCGCCAGGTGTACCGGGCTCTTGCCGACGTCAAGAAACGCAAGCAGCCTGTCGCCCGGGGCTTGTCCCGGCGTATTGGCATCCTGGGATGCGAGTCCAAGCACCATCACCTGGTAGCCCGCGGAACAGGTGATGAAAGCTTTTGCTGAATCCGGGGTCACCACTACATCCGTCGCGCCCGCACATCCTCGAAACACGGAGCGCACGCGCATCGTGTGCGGGTCAGCCACGGCAACACTGTTAGCGCCCAGGTTGCTGACGACTAGAGCATTGCCATCAGGCGCAATCACCGCCTTGCCCGGCCTTTCGCCAACGCCGATTACCCCGATCTGTCGGCGCTGCACAAGGTCAAGGACCGACACATCATTCGATCCGGCACTGGCCACATAGCCGCGTTCGCCTGCCCCATCCACACTCAGGAAATAAGGCTGTTTGCGCACTGGAATTGTCGCCACAACGTCGTTGTGCACGGCATCGATCACGCTGACAGAGTTGCTGCCCGTGTTGACGGCATAGACCTCATTGCGCGTCGGACTGGCCGTGAGTCCAGTTGGGTTTTTACCGACAGCAATGACCCGCTCTTGTCGCAGGCTGGTCAGGTCAAGCACCGTTACGGTGCCATCGCCTCCGTTCGAGACATACGCATACTCACGATAGTTATCGGGGTAAGCAGGGAAGTCATGCTTCTTACAACCGGCAACGAACAACAACGCCACAAATAGAAACGCGAAGCACCCACTGGCTTGTGGCATGCTCCGCGTCTTCTGATGAAAGTTACCGGGAAGCACTGCTGGCTTCGGCCGCAACCTCGATGCTTTCCGGTACATTGCGGCGCAGAACGCTGGCAATCTGCCTGCACTCATCCATCATCTGTACAAACTGCTCCGGGTAGATGGATTGCGCACCGTCAGATAAGGCTTTATCCGGCGCATGATGCACCTCGACAATCAGGCCATCGCAACCTGCCGCTACAGCGGCGCGCGCCATCGGCACCACCTTGTTGCGCTTGCCCGTGCCGTGGCTTGGATCGACAATGATCGGCAGATGACTCAAGCGCTGGACTGCCGGCACAATGCTCAGGTCCAGCGTATTGCGCGTGTGATCGGCAAAGGTGCGTACGCCCCGCTCACACAGGATGACCTCATAATTACCTTCGCTCATGATGTACTCTGCAGCCATCAACAGTTCGTCCAGCGTGGCTGACATGCCGCGCTTCAGCAGGACCGGCTTGCGCGTTTTACCGACTTTCTTGAGCAGCGAATAATTCTGCATGTTGCGTGCGCCAATCTGGATGACGTCCGCGTACTTCTCTACCAGCTCGAGCGATTCATTGTCCATGGCTTCAGTCACAATGCGCAGGCCAAAGCTGTTACGAATCTCCGCCATGATCTTCAGCCCTTCTTCACCCATACCCTGGAATGCATAGGGAGAAGTGCGCGGCTTGTAGGCCCCGCCGCGGAAGAACTGTGCACCGGCTTTCGCCACCTGCTCGGCCGTCGTCATCGCCTGTTCATACGATTCGATCGAGCACGGTCCTGCCATCACAGCCAGGTCACGACCGCCGATCGAGGCATTGGTGCCTGCAAATCGGATGACCGTGTCCTCTTCCTTCACGTCACGGCTGACCAGTTTGTACGGCTTCGAAACCTTGATCACGTCCGCGACTCCGGACAGTTCTTCAAACATGCCGCGGTCAATGCTGCCCTCATTACCGGTAATGCCGATAGCCGTGCGTTGGGCGCCGGGCAGGGCATGCGCGCGAAATCCTAACTGCTCAATGTGCTCACAGACTGCCTGGACTTCCTCCGGCGTAGCCTGCGCCTTCATGACGATAAGCATAGAGAAACCTCTCCTGTAACGTCTTCAGTGTAATGGGTTCACGCTGCTACCACAATGCGAGCGTCCGAGGCTTGTCCACAAATGACAAGCGCACTTCTGCCATGCTGCGTAAGCAGCGCGCGTGGATTGGACTTCTAAACTTCTAGGGCAAATTACCTGAAAGTGTAGAGCGAAGACCCGATGAACACGGGTCTTTTCGCCAAGAAAAGGCCAACTAGTATCCAGGCCAGAAACACCGTAGCGTCAGGGAATTTGCCCTAGCTGCGAAGATGCCATGCCGACTGGCTTACACGCGTTTCCCGGCGCTAAAAAGAAAGGCCACGGCGGGACCGTGGCCAACTGGGAGGCATGAGAAACGAAGCTCTGGTCTGGGCCATTCAGCTTCGGACGGAATGCTTGCTCGGGGATCAACTCGCCTCGACGTACTCAGTGTCGTCTAGATCGACCGGGCAATAAATAGCACTTCGGAAGCAGTCGCTGTTTGCAATGGGCAGGCAACCTATTCGCCGAGATCCTGATACGTAGGGAATTCGCGCTCCGCCTTGCGCAGGGCAAACCACTTGCCTGCCAGAAAACCGGCATACGAAAGTTGGATGACCCAGGTAACCACATAAGCGATCACGAGATGACGATGGCTCATGCCTGGCCTCTTTCGGGTCCGCGTTCATGTCCGGTTTCGGGCATGGCGTCGAGCGAAGCTTCAAGCGCGCGCAAAGCGGCATGCTGCTCGATCAGCTGGCGCTTCCTCTCCATCACGTAGCGCATGGCCATCAGCAGCAATCCCCAGGACAGCCAAGCCAGTACATTCCATTCGATCGCTTTCCACATGGCGGGATCAAGATAGCCGTTGCCTCCGACTACAGGCCCCGGATGCTGCGTCCGCCACCATCGGGTCGAGAAGTAAACAATCGGCACATCCACATAGCCGAAGATCGCGAGCACAGCCGCGAGCGTCTGCATCTGCGGGCCGGCGGCGAAACGACGCAGCAGCAGGTAGCTGCAATAGATGAGCCACAGGACCAGCGTACTGGTCAGCCGTTCATCCCACGTCCACCAGATGCCCCATACCGGCCGGGCCCAGAGGGGCCCGGTAATGAGCACCACTGTGCAGAAAACGACCCCCACTTCCGCGGAAGCCAATGCCAGCGCATCTGCTCCTAGTGCGCGCAGTGGATGGTTTCGCTTGGCCGTCAGGTAGACGATCGACGCAATAAAGCTGATGAAGAAGAAGAGGAAAGTGACCCATGCAGACGGGACGTGATAATAAAAAATCCGCTGGATGTCGCCCATCGTGGCTTCGGTCGGGGCCACAAAAATAGCCTGGTGGAATCCTTGGACGAGCAGGCCAAGCGTCAGCAGCAGCCAGCCCAGCCCCCAGATTCTGCCGGAGAAGACGCTCTGCCCGGAGAGCCTGCGCTCCGGCGTTTGATTCGGGCTGTTTGAATGAGAGGGGTTCATCGCCAGGTCGCTCCACGTGCTGCCGCGAACACTCGTCCAGTGTAACGCGACCCCCTTCGACATACACGTCTAATCCGCTACAGTCTTCTGGAAGTTTGTATGCTGCTCACTTGATCCACGCTTTTCGTCTGTCCTGTTCAAGCTGGATTAGCCCGGACAAACCCCAGCTAAAGAAACTCTCCGCAACCACTGGCGCATCGTTCCCTCGAGAGCGTAGAGTGCTCGGGTCGAGAAATCGATTCGTTTTGTGACGGCTAATTTCAAGAGCCGGACAAACTCAAGGGAGAACGATCTAGATGGCCTGGTTGGTATTGATCATAGGGACAGCGTTATTCCTGGCAGGCATTGCCGGGCAGACATTTGGTTTGCGCAAAGATACGGTCAGCAGTCATGACCATCGCCGCACCAAGTTCATGGTATTGCGGATCGTCTGCGGCGTTGCCGGCTTCTGGCTCGTAGCGGTATCAGTCGCGCATGTTGCCCACCTGAGCGCCACAGGTAAGTGGTAAGAGGGGCCGGTCACTCGGCGCCCGTCCAACGTCCGCGCCGCTCACTGGACGCTCTAAAACGTCGGCGCCGGTCACTCGGCGCTGAGCACAACCTCAAACAGCAGCAGGCTCACCGTCGTAAAAATGACGTCATAGCCTGCGAGCATCTTGATCCATAGCACCGGGACATCATTGCCGGTGAGGATGTCCGTGCATGCCAGGACCATCGCCAGCAGCGCCGGAATAAAAATAGGAAACAGGATGAGCGGCAGCAGCAGTTCGCGGCTCCGTGCCCGCATGCTCAACGCAGCGAAGAAGGTCCCATTTACCACCAGCGCCCAGGTCCCGAATGGCAGGATGAGCAGGAAAAGCCGGCTGTCGCCCAGTGGATGCAGGTTGTAGAAAATGACGAAAATCGGCGCCAGTACTACCTGCACCAGGCTGACGAAAACGAAGTTGGCCAGCACTTTTGCCAGGAAGAGCGCTGACGGCGGGGCCGGTGTCATGCGCTGCGCATCGAGCACGTTATGACGCAGTTCGCGCGCCCATGCCTGGTTCAGCGTCGTCACCGAGGCGAATAGAGTCGCGACCACCAGGATGCCGCCGGCGATCTGCCGGGAGGTTTCGCCGGTCGGATCGAAGGCCATCGCGAATACCACGACCACCAGCAGGGAAAAGAACAGCATCGCGACGATTGCTTCACGCGACCGCCATTCAATTCGCAGATCCTTTCTCAGGTGCCGCCATACCTGCGACCAGTACGCAGCGTTCAAGAGGGATGCCCCCCGCCTGTACGCGCCAGGTCTGCAAGCGTCGCTCCGGTCGCGCGCAGGTAGTCTGCGGGCGAAAGCAGAAGCTGCAGACCACGCTGGCCGGCCGAGACCGAGATCACTTCATACAACTCGATCAACTCATCGACAAAGGCCGGGTACGCCTTCTTCGCGCCAAGCAGCGTCACACCGCCGCGGATGTAGCCGGTAAGCGGCTGCACATCTTTCAGCGGTGCCATTGCGCAACTGCGCACGCCGGCCGCCTGCGCCAGCTTCTTGAAGTCAAGTTCCGCGTCCCCTGGAATGACAGCAAACACGTATTCCTTCGGGCCTGCTGCGGTCAGAAGCGTCTTGAAGACCTGCTCCACCGGCAGGCCGATTTTGGCCGCGACCGACGGCGCACTCAGGTCTTCCAGGTCGACGGTATACTCGCGTAACTCGTATGAAATGCCCAGGCCGTCAAGAATACGCACTGCATTTGTCTTCACGGCGCTTACCTGGCCTTCGCTGACAGACTGCCATCCACGGTGCTGATCAATGCTCCGGCCTGCATCGTCAGCATGGCATCGGCAATCGGCTCAGCCAGTTCGCGCTGATGGGTCGTCAACACCACGGTCCGCCCCTCATCGCGCATCCCGCCGATCAGCAACAGCATCTGTTGCGCACTTGCTGCGTCCATGTTGGAGAAGGGTTCATCCAGCAGCAGCAGTTTCGGTTGTGCCATCAAGACCCGGGCGAGTGACGTCCGCTGCCGCATACCCTGCGAGTACTGCGCCACCGTTCGCGCCAGGGCAGGATCAAGGTTTACCGACCGGAGCGCAACTTCCGCCGGTACCGTGCTGCCCCTTGGATAAAGCCCGGCGAAATAGTCCAGGTTTTCAGCTGCCGTCAGCTCGTCGTAAAGCATTGGCGCATGGCTCATGTACCCGATATGCTGTCGAGTCTCTTTGGGCGATTCTCCCATAACAAGGACACTGCCCAGCGTCGGAGCCAGCAACCCTGCCAGCACTCTTAATAGCGTCGACTTGCCCGCGCCATTCTCCCCCAGCAGCACGTAGCACCGCCCGGCTTCAAAGGTGCACGACACCTTGCGCAGCGCCACAAACCGTCCATACAGCTTCGAAACTGAGTCAACCACCGCCAGCGCCTGTCCAGCCATCTTCCTAACTATACAAACGCATTTGCCATACCGGGCATTTGCCATGCGGGCAGACACGCCTTCGGCGAAGAAGCATGCTCCCGTTGGTCGCACATACCTTCGCCGTAAAGGCAAATGCATGCTCACGGCAGAGGGTGCCCCATGTCTCGCATCTGAGACATGGGGTTTATAGAGACATGTTTTCCACGTGTAGATCGTCTAAGCAAACATCAGGAAGGCTGATGCAGCGCAGCCGAGCTACTGTTCGCAGCCGGCGCGGGCGCAATCGGCGTAGGCACCGCCCCCGGCTTGGCCGGCGCGTACTTTGACGCACACTTCGCCTGCAATTCCGTCGCATGAAAGACGCCATCACGGCCAAATGTACCGATGGCCAGTGCCTGCGCATTGTCTTTGAACGTATCAGGAGGTGGTTCAGAACCCTGGTACTGCACAGGAAGAATTTTGCCCTGCTCTACCAGCGTGAACTGCGCATGTGTGCCATTGCGCTGAATCGAACCAACGCCGACGTTGCCGGCTACGCGCAGATGGCGTGTATAGGCCTTCGATCCCATTCCTTGTAATTCGGAGATGGTGACGTAGTAGCTCTTGTTCGCCTGCGCACCACTGATGGCAAGATAAATCACTGTGCCGAGCACGACGAAGATAGCAATTCCAACCTGCAGCGAGCTCTTGTTCTGTTTCATAGCAGTGTCCCCAGCTTAGGAGCCGCAGACACCATCGTCAAGCACTGCTTGTGGTGTGAGACATACAGCTGCTACCAGTATCGTTCGTCGTGAACATCCTTTTCGCCGGCATCGGCTGAACGACGAAGATGAGCGTCGTGACCACCAAACGCATCATCCCATACCTTGTCCCAAACTTCGTCTCCTCGAAGCATCGCCTCGCGTAAAGGCTGCGGAACGCCCTCCAGGCGATGACTGCGGCGATCCATGGCGGCTGGCACACGCAGCCCAAGCAATGCCTGCTGCTCAGATACATGCTTATTGTGCAGGTAGCTGATCAAAGCCGGAACAATCAGCAGTGCGGGTAACAGGAAGAGAGTCCAGTAGGTATTCATAACGCCTCCAGGCATTGCATCAACTATCGGCCCGCTTTCCCGGGCCGTGTTCCTGAAATTTGCCTTCACCCAAAAATCCGCAGTCGTGGCGGGGCCGCAGACGATCTTCACGCGTTGGTTCCGGCCGGAGTCTCCTTATTTAAGCGTGCCGTTGAGCGTATCGAAGCCGCGGTCCGCTTTGCGCCTTTTCTTGAGCAAGCGACCAACCTGGCCGCCGTCCGCAAAGGCCTTTTCCATGGAGAACTGCTCTATAATCCAGCTAAAGCCATCATCGGCGGCGCGAGCGGCTTGTGAAGAGCAATTGCGAAGGAGCAACGTTACTGATGGGATCGAATATGAGTGACAACCGAATGCCTAGCGCGACAATCAGCGAGACCATGATCGTAGGCGACGCGAACTCCGCCTACGCGACCGCCGAGATCCTGAAGCCACGCGCAGAGTGGCTGAACAAACGTCTCGCCGCCGCGGAACGCACCGGCGATCGCAACATGTCGCAGATGCACTTCGCCCGTCTTGGCATCACGACAGAAGAGATGGAGTTCGTCGCCCAGCGCGAGAAAATTTCCGCCACACTCATCCGGGACGAAATCGCCGCCGGCCGCCTCATCATTCCGGCAAATATCAATCATCCTGAAGTGGAACCGATGGCCATCGGCGTGGCCAGCCGCTGCAAGATCAATGCCAATATCGGCAACTCCGCCGTCACCTCGAATATCAAGGACGAGCTCGAGAAGCTGCACACCGCCGTCAACTTTGGCGCCGACACCGTGATGGACCTGTCGACCGGCGGCAATATTCCGGAAATTCGCGAAGCCATTCTTCGCCACTCGCCCGTCCCCATCGGTACCGTGCCGTTGTATGAAGCGCTGCAAAGGGTCAAGCGCGTTGAAGACCTCACGATCGACCTCTATCTTGAAGTCATCGAAGAGCAGGCCCAGCAGGGGGTCGACTACTTTACCGTTCATGCCGGGGTGCTGATCCAGTACGTGCCAATGGTCGCGAAACGCATCACCGGCATTGTCAGCCGCGGCGGTGCCATCCTCGCACAATGGATGACGGCTCACCACAAGCAGAACTTTCTCTACGACAACTTTGACCGCATCACCAAGGTGATGGCCAAGTACGACGTCAGCTACTCACTCGGTGACGGATTGCGCCCAGGCTGCATCGCCGATGCCAGCGATGAAGCACAGTTCTCCGAATTGAAGACACTCGGCGAACTCACCGCCAAGGCGTGGGAGAGCGATGTCCAGGTAATGATCGAAGGTCCCGGCCATGTGCCGCTCGACAAGATCAAGGAGCAGGTCGACAAGGAAGTGGAGTACTGCTTCGCTGCTCCCTTCTACACGCTCGGGCCCCTGGTCACGGATATCGCACCCGGCTACGACCACATCACCAGCGCGATTGGCGCCGCCATGATTGGCTGGTACGGTGCATCCATGCTCTGCTACGTTACGCCCAAAGAGCACCTTGGCCTGCCGAACGAAAAGGACGTCAAAGATGGCATGATCGCCTACCGCATTGCCGCCCATGCCGCCGACGTTGCCCGCGGTCGGCCCGGCGCTCGCGATCGTGATGACGCCATCAGCTACGCGCGCTATACCTTTGACTGGGAAAAGCAGTTTGCCCTCTCACTCGACCCCGAAACCGCGCGCTCCATGCATGACGAAACCCTGCCGGACGACTATTACAAGGAAGCTGCCTTCTGCTCCATGTGTGGACCCAAGTTCTGCTCCATGAACTGGTCAAGCAAAGTCGACACCTTCAACAAGGAAGTGCATGGCCTTGAAAAGAAGGACCTGACCGAACTGGTTGTGCTGCAGACAGCGCAACTGGCCGCAAAGAACTAGCCCAGCAGCGGGCCGCCGCCAGGCCCGATCAAGGGCCTGGCTCGGATTGGTTCGAGGATAAGGCGGGCAGCAACGAGACTGCCGGCAGCATCGCGGCAGTTGCCGCCCAGTCCTCTTGACCAGGCGGCACTTCGTTATCCCGACCGCAGCGCTTTGTCATCCCGACCGAAGAGCTTTGTCATCCCGACCAAAGCGCAGCGAAGTGGAAATAGTTCTGCGTTTGTCCGTCCACCCTCCACCTTCCATCCCTTCCCCGGCCGGTGCTTGGTCACCTTGTCAGGACGCATCGGCAGGGAAAATCCACGCGTACAACCGACAAACCCGAAAAACGTTCGAGCATAGACCCTCGCCCCTGCTGCAACAGTGGTATTGCGCCGCCCGGGACAGCCGATATAGTAGAGATACCTTTCGGGACACCCCTTTGCTGACCTTCCCCCATCGTCGCCCATCCCACGCCGTCCCGTCTGCGTTAATCTTGCCGCGCCCATGAGCCTCGAACACGAAGTAGAAGAAGTCGAGGTCGAATCAACCGTCGCCGAAGAGGCACATTTTCAGGCAGCCGAGCACAGTGCTCTTGAGCGAAAGGCTAAGTCCGGCGCCGCCTATATCGTGGTATTCACTATCCTCGCGACCGTCCTGCGCTTCATCAACAGCGTGGTCTTCAGTCACATGTTTGTGCCCGAGTTCTTCGGGCTCCTGGCCCTGGTCACGACCATCATCGTGGGTTTGAACCTGTTCTCGCACCTTGGACTGCAGGACAGCGTCGTGCAGAACCCGCGCGGTGACGAACCGGAGTTTCTTAACACTGCCTGGACTATGCAGGTCATTCGCGGCTTCGGCATCTTCCTGGTTTCCTGCATGCTGGCCTGGCCGGCTGCCCACTTTTATCATGTGCCGCAGATGCTCTGGCTGGTACCCCTGCTTGGTTTTGGGGGAGTGATCGCGGGCTTCGCTTCTCCCAGTACGCTCAGCCTGGCGCGCCATCTGGGGGTGCGGCAGCTGTCAAACCTTGAATTGATGAACCAGCTGGTAGCCTTTGTCGCTACCATCATCTGGGCCTATTTTTCGCCCACGGTGCTGGCCCTCGCCGGCGGACGGCTGATCGCCGAACTGACCCGCACCATCCACAGCTACACCATGATGCGCCAACTGCGACCGCGCTTTGTTCTTGACCCGACGGTCATCAGGGAGATCGTCAAATTCGGCAAATGGATCCTGGTCGGGACCATCTTCAACTACCTGGCGCTGCAGTCCGACCGGCTCATCCTGGGCAAACTGGTCGCGCTCAATGTACTCGCGCTCTACGGCATTGCCTACAACATCTCTGATCTGCCGCGACAGGTCATCCTGCAGTTCTGCTCCAAGGTGGGCTTCCCCTTCATTGCCAAGTTCATGGAGAAGAGCAGGGAAGAGTACACCGCTGTCCTGCTCAAATACAGGGCGCCGGTGCTGCTGGCGGGGGCCGTTCTGCTGACCGGGGTTATCTGTACAGGGGACGTTTTCATCAAGCTGGTCTTCCCAAAAAGCTACCAGGGAGCGACCTGGATGGTTGCCATCCTGGCTGCCGGCCTATGGCATACGCTGCTCTACAGTACGCTGAGTCCGGCGATCATGGCACTGCAGAAGTCTTCGTACAACGCGATCGCTTATGCCGCCTACTGCGTAAGCTTGTTTATCATGCTGCCACTCGGTTTCCACTATTACGGTATCGTTGGTGCAACAATTGGAGTAGCGGCGAGCGACTTTCCGGTCTATATAATTTACGTATTAGGCGCTAGGCGCGAGAGAATCTATGTGGGACGGCAGGATGCGTGGGTCACCTGCGCATTCGTCGCAATACTGGCAGCAGGGCTGGCATTACGTCACCTGACCGGCACGCCGCTACCGTTCCCGACAAGGCTTTATTGAAATATTTCTCCTGGACACTGCTGTGAGAAGGGACTTAGACATGGCTACCTCAATCGAAACGCCGCATGCGGCCAACTCCGGGACAGAAGCGCTGTTCCACGAAAGCTTCCACGAACGGCTCAAGGAACTGGCAAAAAACTCGGCCGAGCGTTACCGCACCGCACATCCATTTCCGAGCATCTATTTTGACAACTTCCTGCCGCTGGAAGCCGCCGAGGCTGCGCATGATGCCTTCCCTCAGCCCAAACAGGCCGCCTGGACCAAATTCAATGATCCGAATCAGAAGAAGCTCGCTTTTGACGCTGTCGAGCGGCTGCCCCAACCGGTGCGCGATGTCCTCTACTTCCTCAACAGCCGTCCGATGGTCGACTTCCTCGAGACCCTGACTGGTATCGAGGGCATCATTTCCGACCCGTATTTCGTCGGCGGCGGACTGCACCAGATCGTTCCGGGCGGTAAACTCGACGTTCATGCCGACTTTAATACGCATACCAAGATGAAGCTTGACCGCCGTATCAATGTTCTCGTCTATATGAACAAGGACTGGCATGAAGAGTACGGCGGCCACTTTGAACTCTGGGACAAGGACATGAAGCAGGCGGAGACGAAAATCCTGCCACTGTTCAACCGCTGTGCAATTTTCAGTACAACGTCCACTTCCTACCACGGCCATCCGACGCCACTTTCCTGCCCGCCCGACCGTACCCGCAAGTCCATTGCGACCTATTACTACACCAATGGGCGTCCTGAAGAAGAAGTGAACGCCGATCACTCTACCCTTTTCAAACGGCGTCCTGAAGACAACGCTCCAGTGCATGTGGCTGCGGAAAAGACCAAGGGCTTGCTGCGCGCAATTACCCCGCCCATCCTTCTGGATGCCGCCCGGGCATTGCGTAAAAAAGACTAGCCAGCCCGTCGGACCTTCAATCCGCATGCAGCTAACAATAAAGAAGCCCATGTCTCACGTGAGATATGGGCTTTGCCCGTAAGACCCGAAAAGAGAAAGGCCAGTCCTCGTGGGGACTGGCCTTTGAATTTCCTGCAAAGCGGTGATGCTGGAAGGGCAGTTTAAAGGATGGTGCGACCTTTTTTCTGTATTCTGCTGGTGCCGACACAGGCGGGAACGATAAGCGTTACGACGAAAGCCAAGGCAATAAGTAGGTGGTTCATGGCATCTCCCGCAATCAGGTTCATTGATTAACCTTTCTGTTTCTGCCTTGGACTGCTGTCTGCCAGGCATGTGTTACTTCTTAACAAGATTTACGATATCAGCGGCTGTAGAATATTTATACGGTAAATTATGCACGCTCTAAACAAAGGTAATACCCTATTAGTAGTACAATAGGTGGTGCCATAAGTACAGTACTAATTTCCCGCTTCTTGCAAAATTGTTACGGAGCGTTTCAAAGCTTGGGCCAACTGTTCAATCCCTGCCTGTGCTCGCATTCTATCGACCGCGTCGATGGCTTCGTTCACCCCCGGAATGTCCACAGCCGCATACCCGGTATATTCTCCTGGCGCGAAGATAGTGTGCTGAAACCATCCCCTGCCCGGTAAACCTTTTGCATCGAGCAAGCCTTCTTCCACTGCCCGCAATTGCTGGTTGAGAGCAGCACTCCCCACGCTAGATTGCTCTTTTGCGAGAACGGCGGTCGCCGCCTTCATGAAGCTTTCGGAGGCCGTGGTCGCGCTCCCGAAGTCAAGGTGTAGATCGACTTCTGCCGCATGGGACTGCGCAGCGGCAAGATAGGCCGCAATCTCCCTGGCATAATTTACGTAGTCATACGGAAGCACATCTGCATCCGCCATGTGCAGAATTTCCAGCCCGAAGACCCGCGCCTGCTGCTGTTCGTAAACGAACGTCGGGTCAGCAAATTTGATGAACCATGCATAATTGTCGAAAACGGAGTGGTAGACGCCGTACTTGCCACCCGAGCCGATATCTGTCGACGGGACCCCGGCATGTTGCAGAAAGGGCGTGTAGTCCGATCCCGATCCAAGGTCCCCGATACGGGGAATCCCTTTGTCTTCGGCTGGATTCACGTGCCGTCTCGCCGTTCCCTGGGCGCCCGTCTGCCGGCTTGCTGCCTCCGTCTGTTCTTTCAACCAGGCCTGGTAAACTGAGCCGCCCTGCGGACTTGGCACCTCGGCAGTCACCTCACGGATGAACCGCTTCAACGAGGGTACCGCCGACGCTTCAAAGTCGGGGCCGGCGACGCCAACATCCGTATTGAAGTAGGCGACAGCATGCTCCATCTGCCGGGCATGGTCTTCCACCCATTCGGTAGAACCGATAAGTCCTTCTTCTTCAGCGTCCCAGCTGCATATCTTAATGGTGCGCTTTGGCTTCCAGCCGGAGTGCAGAAGTACCCCGAGTCCATGCACCGATTCGAGCATGGCCGCCGTCCCGCTGTTTGGATCAACAGCTCCATATACCCACGCATCGCGATGGTTTCCAGCTACCACCCAGTCGTCGCCACCGTCTGTTCCTGGAATTGTTCCAACCACGTCCCAGATGGTCCGCTGAGCATAATCTTCTTTTGAAACCAGGTGCAGCTTTACCACCCCGGCGCCCCCCACGTGATAGCTGAACGGCAGCGCACCCTGCCAGCTCCGAGGCGCTTCCGGACCAGCCAGCTGTTCCAGGATGGGAGCCGCGTCATGGTAGGAAATGGGCAGTGATGGAATCTTTGGCAGGCTCTCGATCTGGTCCACCGGCAGGCGCTTGGAGGCTGGCAGACCCGGGGTAGAAGCCACGCCGGGAGTCGTCGCATCCCCCGGATACTTGAACATGTACTGCACCGAGCCGCGCTGTACGCCTGTATCGGGCCGATAAGGGCCGTCGGGGTACTTATCGCCCTGGAAATAGCCGTCATCCGCGGGATCGGAAAAAATCACGACTCCTGCCGCGCCATACTGCTGCGCGATGTACACCTTGACGCCGCGAAAGTTCTCGCCGTAGCGCACCAGCACGATCTTGCCGTGCACATCGATGTGCATGTCTTTCAGCTGCTTGAAGTCTTCAGGCCGGCCATAATTGGCGTAGACAACATCGCCGGTCACATCCCCTGAAGCAGCAGAGCCGTTAAAGGGCGGCAGCACGCGAGGATCATCCTGAAAAGGATCGCCCTCCACATGCTCGCGGGTGGGACCCTGGGAAATCTCCTTGCCACTTGCAGTCGTAGCCGTAAAGTGCACGTCCTTCGGCAGGTTCAGCCAGGCCTTGTACGGGACGATCTCCGTTTGCAGACCCGCATCTTTGAACTTTTTGGCCACGTAGACGGCGGTGTCATAATCTTCCTTCGAAGCCGCTACGTGGGGGGCTGCCGTCAGCGTCTTCAGTGCTTCGCCCGCCAGCCTGGCATCGGGTACAGCCAGGAAGGTCTGGTCAATCTTCGCCTGCTCCCGAGCATAGTCATGGAAGCCAAAAACTGTTTGCGGCAACAGCACGGTCTGTTGCGCGAAGACGGCAGGGACGGCGGCAAGGCATATCGCTGCCAGCGCCAGAGACGGTACAAGAAGTTGGGGGTTGCGCAATCCAGCTGCTCCAAGAGACAAAATAAGGGATGAGATAAGGAAGGGTACCAGCATCCGCGATGAGGACAGCCGCCTGGACGGGCTGAGTCACTGCATCATCAATAGCGGCACCCCGCCCGCTACTTCAAGTCTTGTTCATGCAGAAGCAAAGACTAGGCGACCAGTTGGGTGCAATGGGAGCAGCGCTTGGCGGCAAGAGGAATGTCGCTCAGGCACTCGGGGCAGGGCTTCGTGGTTGGCAGGGCCACTTCGTGAGGCTTGAAGCGCGCGAGCAGCTTGTTCAATGGCAGCACCACAAGGAAGTACACCGTCGCCGCGATCAGCAGGAACGAGATCAGCGCATTCAGAAACAGTCCATATTGAATCTTGCCGCCATTGACATCCAGTACGAGCGAAGAAAAGTCCGGTTTGTGAACGGTAGCCGCGATGAGCGGATTGATAATGTCGGTGACCAGAGCGGTGACGATGGCGCCGAACGCGGCGCCGATGACGACCGCAACAGCAAGATCAACTACATTGCCACGCAGAATAAAATCGCGAAAACCCTTGAACATGTCAGATTTCTCCTTAAACTTAAGCGCTCCGGCGAAGGGAACGTCCGAACATCGTAACGTGAATGCTTGCGGCTCGCACCTTTTCCAAAGCCGCCACCTCTTTATGGAACCTCTTATTAAGTCTTCGAAGAAGTAATTTGATCAACTATTTCTTTCGAGAGCGGCAATTCACTCCCGCCATTAGTTGAACGAGTGCAGCGCGGCTTTGCTCTTGATTCTCCGCAGCCCCGAATCACGCCGGCGATATGGGGGACCGTGATCACCGGTTGGCCTCTCAACTCCATCTCCGTCAACGTTGCCGACGACCAGCGCTCGCTAACCGAAGTTCCTCGTGACCATGGTGTTTCCTGAGGCCGCTTTGCTTGCCGCAAGGCCGCCCGCAGTGAAATGTCATCGACATGGATGAATGGTCCGGCGCAGCATTTGCGATCGGGTTGTCGTCCACTCGCAGCTTCCATACAATCGTGAGGGCGCTGGTTTGAGCGCGGCACAGATCATAGCCAGGTCATGGGACTGATGATGATGAATGCAAGGAACGAATGACAGAACAGGCAGCGAAGATAGAGGAACAGTATCAAGCCAATCAGGAGGGCAGGGAATATGCTCCGCAACTGGCGACCAGCCCCGCTCCCCAAGCTGCTTCTGCCGTTTTGCCGCAGGCCTGGATCCGTACCCAGTTGGCTCGGCATCCCCAGCGGCCCGATCCGATGAACTTTATCGAGGCCCTGTTTACGGGTCTGAGTGAAGTCCATGGTGACCGGTCTTTCGGCGATGACCCGGCCATGTACTGCGCCATGGCACGCTTCCACGACCAGGAAGTGCTGGTGATCGGCAACCAGAAAGGCCGTTCAACGAAAGACAAGGTCAGGCGCAACTTCGGCATGCCCAATCCTGAAGGCTACCGCAAGGCCCTGCGTGCGATGAAGATTGCCGAGAAGTTTCGGCGGCCGGTGTTGACCTTCATTGATCTGATGGGCGCTAATCCCGGCCTCGGTGCGGAAGAACGCGGGCAGGCAGAAGCGATTGCGCGCAACCTGCGGGAGATGGCGAGGCTGCGTGTGCCCATCATCGCGACCATCACCGGCGAAGGCGGCTCCGGCGGCGCCCTGGCCCTGGCTGTTGCCGACCGTGTACTGATGCTCGAAAACGCGGTCTACTCGGTGATCTCGCCCGAGGCCTGTGCCTCCATTATGTGGAGGGATGCGGGCAAGCGCGCGCAGGCTGCCGAAGCCTTAAGAGCGACGGCGTTTGATGTGGAGCGGCTGGGTTGCCTTGACGGCATCGTGCCCGAGCCGGAAGGTGGCGCGCAGAATGATGCCATCGCGGCTGCCGCCCTGCTGGATCAAGCGCTCACCACGCATCTGCAGCAACTGCGGGCCAAACCGGCAGAGGAGCTCGTCGCTGACCGTTACAGAAAGTACCGCAATATCGCCCAGTTTTATACCACTTGATGCTCAAAGCAAAAGTCGATGATGAAACAACGCCGGATAGTAAGCTTTGTCTTGAAGCAAACGCCTGTTCAGGTAAGTGGATGGCATTAAGCCATGTCGTCGTCCGTTTTAAGCCAGCTTTCGCGTCTGCCAGCCGGGGCTGGTTCTTCTCTGCATGATTTCTCTTTCTGCGATTCAACGAATCCGAGCATTCTGTTTTGGCGTCATCGGCATCGCCTACTACTACCTGGCGCATGCAGTGGCGATGCACGCGGCTGCCGGTCTCAGTTCGGCTGACTGGGTCGACGTCGTCGGCCGACTGATGCTGCTTTTTCTGCTACTGCTCGGCTACGGTGTCCTTGGTTACGTCTTTCATTCGAAGGCAGCGCATCAGCCCGGCAGGCCGCTCTACAACCTCGGACTCAAACAGCGTCCCGGCTGGCCGCGCGAGTTTGGCATGGGTCTTGCGACCGGCTGGGGGGCGCTGGTTGTCGCCATCCTGCCGGTGGTACTCGGCGGCGGCCTGGTGGTCACAGTATGGGGCGCTCCCCGGCAATGGTTCCTGCTGCTGGTGGATGTGGTCGTGCTGCTTGCGATCTCGCTCGGCGAAGAATTGATGTTCCGGGGCTATGCGCTGCAACGCTTTGTTGAGGCTTTCGGCGCCACCGGCGCCACCATCGCCGTTGCCGTGCTAGCAGCGGGTCTGCAGTTTGGAGATGCATTTGCGCCACGCTCCAGTCTGTGGGTAGCCTTCTTCCTGAGCTGGCTGCTCTCCATCGGATTCCTGCGGACGCGTGCACTTTGGCTACCTTGGGGCCTGCGCTTTGGCTGGTACGCAGCCACTTCGCTGCTCTTTGGGCTACCCATCGGTGGCGTCTCCCGCTATACGCCGGTGGTGCAGAGCATGACGCATGGCAGTGAGTGGTTTACCGGCGGCGACTATGGACCGGATGCTGCCGGTTTTACCGTGCTTGTCCTGATCGTTGCCATCTTTGTGTTGCTGCGGCTGACTCGGGATTACGCCTATCGCTACGCCACACCGGAGATCGTTGCGGCAGGGCTCCCGGTCGACATCGACGCGATCAGCAAGCGGCAGCATCAGGAGGGAATAGGCCCGGCGATCGAGCCTGCGCCGCCACAACTGATCCAGATCGGTGGTGTCGCGACACCATCGCAGGATGCCCCGCCACCTTCATCGGAGATCAAGCGGCTACCCTTAGAGGAACCTGATCAGTCCTGGACGGATGGCGATAAAGAACGATCGTAGTTCCATTCATTGCATCTTCCCGTTTCTGTTCACTGGCTGAAATCTTCCCGGCCGATGTACTAAGTTCACTTGCAACTCTTTCTAAAAAAGACCATGATGTCTGCATCTGGGCCCCTGTGCCCGGGAGGTTTTCATGCATGGGCAACGGTACGAAGGCGCGCGAAAAGTCTCCGCGCGTGTAGTTGGTTCCGCTTTGGCAGCATCGTTTTTTCTTTTGTGCGCGCTTCCGTACAGCCCTCATGCCGCTGCCCAGGTTTTCGTCGTCGGCCGGGAGAAGCCGCAGGGTATTGCCGACTTCAAGCCAACCGCGGTTTACCTGGAAGACAGGCCCCTGACAGCCGCCTCGCGGCAGCAACTCGTGACTGCGTTCGCAGCAGAACAGGGATTTGTGAAACGGCCCCTGCCCCTCGGCACGCCCGGTATCATGCTGCATGCGAATGGTGACCTGAAAATCGGCAACGGTGACTATTACGACGGGCTGGTACGTAAGGGTATCGCCGCAAAAGCGGGCGAACGGGTGGCCATCACCGACATCCGCATCAAGCCCAAAGAGATTGTCTTCGATATCAACGGTGGGCCTGAAAAGAAGCACAAATATCTGCGTCATCTCTCCATTGGAGCTGACCCAAACTATGCGAATCCCGTTGTCCAGGATGATGGGTTGGAGCCGACCGGTTCACGCTTTACCCTGGAGTTTGAAAACTTTGTCCCCGATCTGACAGCAGACGATGTTCGCGCATTGATCCAGCCGGTGCTTGATTTCAAAACGAAAAGTCCGATCGAAGCTTACACTGACACGCTCCCGCCCAGGTTGAAAAAGGCTATCCTGGACCACCAGGTGCTGGTCGGAATGAACCGCAAGATGGTGACTTACGCAGTGGGCGCTCCCGGACAAAAAGTACGTGAAAAAGACGGCCAGATGCCATACGAAGAATGGATCTACGGCACCACTCCGCAACCCTTGCAGTTTGTTCGCTTCAACGGCGACCGCGTCATTCGCATTGAGGTCGCAGCAGTCGGCCGCACTCCCCTGATCCGCAGCCAGGATGAAACAGAGGGTTATCTTACCCCCCGGCCGGTGCGCCCGATCGGCGGCGATGTTGTTGCCTCGGCCAATGGCGAACGGCCATCGAGTGCCGCACCTACATTGCGATTGCCGGGCGAAGCGGCTCCGGCCGGACCGATGCAGCCAGTACATAACCCGACCGACCCGGTAAGACCAAGTCCGCTGCACAGTCCTCCGGGGCAACAGATGCTGCCGTAAATGAACTCGAACGCACCACCCGTACTGGACCCCACCCTCACGACGGAACAAAGACCACGGTTGTTGTAGAATCGCAGGAGCGGGCCTGTACCTACCTTTCTGCATCGTCCTCGCACGATTTCTGCAACAGGAGCCTGGCCGCGTTTCAGCTTTGGAACGCAACTTTGTTGTGTGTCCCAAGCCCCTGTGAAGGAAGAGGAGAAAGTTCGTCCATGGCCAAGATTGCCAAAACCGGTGACCGTAAGAAAGTAATGGATACGTCGAAGAGTACCGACTGTCCCAAGTGCAGCAAGCCAACCCGCATCGTGAAGCGCGTCAAAGATCGTGAGCGCGGCGTGCCGGGCGGGGTTTATATCTCCTGCTCCGCCTGCGAGTTCTTCGAAAAACTCTAAATAGCTCAGAAGTATTTACAGAAAAGCCCGGCTGTATATGCCGGGCTTTTCTATGCGCGGAAGGCCTCAGATCGCCATGCTGCGCAGGATGTTCTCCGCTGCCTGTTTCGGGTCGGCGGCCTGGGTGATCGGTCTTCCGACCACCAGGTAGCTGGCGCCGCTGCGCAGGGCGGCTTCCGGCGTCGCAATCCGCTTTTGATCGTCATTGCCTGCACCTGCCGCCCGAATGCCAGGCGTTACGAGAACGGGCGCCGGTCCTAAGATCTGCCGCAGACGGCCGGACTCCTCCGGCGAACAGACCAGCCCATCTGCTCCAGCGTTCACGGCGAGGCGCGCCAGCAGCTCAACCTGTGCGGCGACCGGTCCCGGGACACCGACAGCATGCAACTGCTGCTCATCCATGCTGGTCAGCACGGTCACAGCCAGGATTTTGGGTGCTGTGTCGGCAGAAGCAGCAGCATTGGCTGCCGCCTCGATCATGGCCGCTCCACCACTCGCATGGATGGTCAACAACGAAGCGCCGGACCGGCTCGCGGTGCGAACAGCGCCGGCGACCGTATTTGGAATGTCATGCAGCTTAAGATCGAGGAAGACCGAGAATCCATGCCGCACAAGTGTCTGGACAATCGTATTGCCGGCACTTAGATACAATTCCAGTCCTACCTTGAACCAGCGCACCGACCCTTCGAGTTGATCGACGAATGCCAGAGCTCGGACAGCATCCGGGTAATCGAGTGCCACGATCAGTCGCTCCCGTGGGAGGACGACGTTGCCTGCTTCTACAACCAGGCCAGGATTCGCGTTGCTTGGGGTTTTCTCGGTGGTCATGTGCCGATTTTAGCCCGGCGATCATTCCTACTTACCGCCCTCTTTTCAGGCAGCGTGGAATTGGAAGGTCACTCTGCTACACAGCAAGTTTGCTACTGCCCTTGCTGCGGAATCGGCAGCTCAGGGTAAGTCAAACGTGCAACCTGTGCCTTGCTGGGCTTCATCGAGATCACGTCGATGCGGACAGGTGCTGTTCCATGAGAAGTAAAACCAAGCAGGTGAGCTGCGGCGTACGACAGGTCGACAACGCGGGTTTCTGGCACGGGTCCACGATCATTGACGCGGACAACAATCGACTTATGATTATGCAGATTGGTAACGCGGACCAGGGCCCCTAGCGGGAGGCTGCGGTGGGCGCATGTCATCCCGTTCATGTCATAAGCTTCGCCGCTTGCGGTCGCCATGCCTTGTAGCGCATGACCATACCAGGAGGCCCGGCCAAACTGGTACCAGTGCAGGTGTGGCTTCGCGTCGGCCACAACTGTCTGCGTTGCAGCACTTGCTGCTACCGGTATGCCGGCTTGCAGATGGGCATGGCGGCTGTGCACTGAAAGCGCGAGCACCAGGATTGCGCCCGCTACCGCAGGAATTCGTAGATACCGATTTGTAGCCTTTGCGACAGGGTACATGTGTCTCCTGTAGAAGAGCTTACGCAGGCTTTGCCTTCTAAGTCAAACAAAAGAAATGATGTTACGGAAGTTTGCAGGTGCCGATCTGTAACAGTGCAATATTTACCCGCTGCGCGAATCGGCTAAATGACACGAACGAAACGAGCTATAGCTATGCGAATTTCGAATTTACATACTTTTAGCATGGGCCCTGGCTAAGAGGGCATCTTCCGATGGTTACCCGGTGAGCGTGCTTTATCCTAAGCTGGCTGAAAGAGGCGGATGTGACGATCCAACCAGGGCAGAAGCTGACCACACAAACAACGCAGATACTGTTGACCATTGCGGGCTTTGATCCGTCGGGCGGCGCCGGCATTACGGCAGACCTGAAGACCTTCGCCGCGCATGGTGTCTTCGGCATCAGTTGTGCCACAGCGTTGACGGTCCAGTCGACCCGCGGCGTTCGACAGGTAGCTTCTGTCGATGCCCACCTCATCACCGCGACACTGGACTGCCTGTATGAAGACATGCCTATTGCGGGGATCAAGATCGGCATGCTGGGAACCGCGGCAGGTGCGTCTGCCGTCGCCGAGTTTCTGTCCCGGCAGGCGATCCCGCAACGCTATGTCGTCCTCGATCCAGTATTGCGATCGAGTTCAGGTGCCGCACTGTTGGATGACGCAGGCCGGCGCATTGTGGAGGAAAGCCTTCTTCCACGTGTCGGGTGGATCACCCCGAACCTGGACGAGTTGGCGGTACTGCTCGGCGAGCAGGTTGCAGAAGCCGGCGGCATCCCTGCCCAGGCCGCCCGCCTGCAGCAGATGGCGGCACGTGTCGGCAATCGAGGTTTGTCTATCGTGGTCACCGGCGGCCATCTGGAACAGCCCAGCGACTTTTTTCTAGGCTGCCTTGATGCCGGGGACAGTCACGGAGAGTGGATTCCCGGCGAACGCATTGAAACCTCATCGACCCATGGAACGGGATGCGCCTTTTCAAGCTCCCTTGTCTGCCAGCTGGTACAAGGCCACCAGGGCCAGCAGGCTGTCACACATGCCAAGGCCTATGTAACCAATGCGCTTCGGCATGCCTATCCCATCGGAAGCGGCAGGGGACCGCTGAACCATTTGTTTCCGTTCAAGTCTCACTACACCAAACATTAAGGATAGTACGCCAACGATTTGGGCAGAGCGTGCCAACTGTGAGAAACGCTTTCACGGGACTTACGATTCCCTTCACAGCCGAACCATGCTTCGGTCGATAGAATTGCTGAGCATGACGCTCATCCGCTTTGTTCTCGTTGCCTGTGCATTCATACTAGCTCTATTCGCTAGAAGCGGAACTGCCCAATCTATTACCCAGCTGCAAGCTCTTCAGATGCCAACGGAACTGGCACTCTCACCTAACGGCGCGGAGTTATATTTCGACCTCGGCTCCGACCATTGGCGAATCGCGACCTATCTAGGCTCGAAAGCTGTGCACTCTACTTCAGGTTCTCTGTCGGCAAAGGCGGAAGAGATCATTAAGGTCGACGGAAGCCCAAGAGCATCGATGGTGACTCGATCTCCAGACGGCACAAAGATCGCCTTTATAGAGTCGGCAAGACCGGAGACAGCCTTTAGCCTGTTCTGTCGTTGTGAAGGGGAACGGGGCGATTACCGGAAACTGTCCGACCTGCCGATTCTTGGGTATAGCTGGGCTGCCGACTCGTCATCCTTCTGGGTGTTGGTGAACCAGGGTGCAGACGTTAGCTTTGGCCTCTTGAGCCAGGACGGCCGCTTTATGCAAGAGAGCCGCGGAGCCGCTCTTCGTAGGTTTGGTGGATTGGTCGTGGCAAATGACGTTGCGGTTTGGATTCAAAGCGACCCTTCACACTACGGAACTATCTGGGTTAAGGACAAGGCGGGCAGCGTCTACCAGCTATGGGACCCCAACCCGCGGACAACCGAGTGGAGCAAATTCTGGACACAAGAGGTAGTCCATTGGAAGAATGCGCATGGCGAGGAATTGCAAGGTGTGCTGGTGCGCCCGCAAATTAAGGGGCAGGTCCCGCTAGTCGTCGATCCGTACTCGGGCTGGCAAAACCGCTTTTTGAACATCGGTGTATTGGGGAACTACGCTTTCGTGAGAGCCGGCTTTGCGGTTTTCTTTCCGGACCACAGGGCCCCCTTCGCCTTTCCGATTACTAGCTTTGGTGACGCCTACGTGGGGTCGTCAACGGATCGGGATCCCGTAGACGTACTGACCGATGACGTTATGAGCGGGGTAGATGAGCTGGCCCGTCGGGGCTATGTCGATCGGAGTCGGATGTTCCTTTACAGCTCCAGCACCGGGGCGAGCGCAATTGATCAGCTACTAACCCAAACCTCCGTTTTCCGTGCGGCTGTTTCGTTTGGCGGGGTGTCAGACTGGTTGGGCTACTATCGAGCCAATCAGCCGAGGGGGGACGATACGATCCCGAACTTCCTGGGTGGCAAAAGACCCGAGGACTCTCCAGCCTTGTACGATCGCATCTCCCCGATTAAGCATGTGGACCGCATCCACACCCCGCTCTTGCTAGCGATCGGAGATAAAGACAGCATTCCAGGCGGCGGCAGCCGATACCTGGACACGCTAGCCTTCTATGACGCTCTCCGAAAAGCAGGCAGCCCAGTCGAGCTGATTGTCTATCGAGGGCAGGGCCACTCTATAGATGACGACAAGATTGTTGAGCAGCATGTGAATACGGCAATTAACTTCTTCCGTTCGCACATGCCTGCTGTCCAGACCAACACCCCACACCTGCAGTAACAACGCTTCCTGAGTAATCTATTTTTCGGCAGCAGGTCACTCGCTGTATCTGGCTTCAAAGATCGCTACCGGCAAGTTGCAATGTCGGACGCTTGTGCTAGTAGTCCAGGTTTGTTCTCTGGTGTAATACCATCCTCCACTCGCCATTGTTGTGTGTCAGATCGAGCTGCGTAGTGCAAGGCTGGGGCGATGATCCGGATGGTGCTTATGTGATCGGTAGGTCACAAGTGCGACCCCTGCGCAGAGAGCCAACATAGTGAAGCCCGACAAAGATATTTGGACTGCGGCCTCTTCATGGAGGGTACTGATGATCTCGCCCTTGGAATAGATCCGGCCTTAGCTGCCGTACTCTTGGAACGAGTCGGCAAGTAGTGATGAAACACGTTCGGCATTCTTCCGAGTGGTGTTTGTCGAAAGCTCTGACTCAAGCGCCTTCAGGTGTTCGGTGACGTTCATTCCTTATCCTTTCGGGCCGAGGGGTGCTGTGATCCTGGCTCATCACAAACGAAGGTTATTGCAACGATCCTCCCCCCGCCGCAAAGCCCGCATTTCGCGTTGCGTAAAGGTATTGCGATTACTTTCTCAAATGCGCCAGGTTTTGTAATAAACCTAAACGTACGATTTTTGGCGTTTGGTGTGGTGGCCCGTTCAAGATGGATGCGCTATGCCGGACTTGCCTGCGGATCGCCATCGTCAGTGAAAATGCTGTCGACGGCGGAAGGTTGCGCTGCTCGATATTGTTCCAGGTCATCCTGGCGCACAATAAAACGGCGAATGTACCGCAGCGGTTCGTCAGCAGCGGCCATTTCCCGCAGGTGATAGCGCCAGGAATCTTCCTTGAGGGTGCGCCGGGTAAATGCTTTGCGGGTGATCGTGATCATCTCACCCTGCTTGTTCTTGCGAGTGTAGGTGGAGTTGGGGACGATGAAGCTTATCTGCGCGCCCGGCTTCCAGAAGCACTTGGCGAATTCGTGCGAGAAGAGCAGGGAGTAATAGCGTTTTCCGGCGGCCGTATAAGCGAGAGCGGCCGCAAAATCAAGCCAGTCAGGATGAAGATATTTGCGGTACCACTTGCGAAATTGGAAGCCATTCGCCTTGGCCTGCAGTAGGAGAAGATACAACATTTCTTGCCGAGTCATTGCTTGCATGACACCCCGGGGCGCTGCCACAGGTACTGAAGAACAAGAGTGGCCGCTGCTCACACCTTTGCAAAATCCGCAGTCGGCGTCAACAAGCGACCTTGCTTGCCGTTCTGGAGCGGATTTGCTACAGGTGTAAAAGAGAAGAGAAGATGTAGGCTGGCGTTTTTGCAGGATGCAATGCAGCAACAGTAAATCCGCTCTAACGACCGGAATTTCTGTGCTCCGCGGTTAGACTGATCCTTCAACGAAGGAAGCCGGTACCATGTCGCGGGTCAGGAAGCGGCCGATGAAAGGAAAGGCAAAGGGTGTCTTTAGAAATCACGTCCGGGCGTTCATCTATTGCCGCGACTTTCAAGGTCGGATTATCTCTCGCGCTGGGCAGCATCGTATGGGCAACTTCCGTTTTCGCCGCATCGCCCGTCGTCAATACTGATCCTCTCAATCGAGATCCAGCCGTACGGGCAGCCTACGACCGCTTCTACATTCTTGATTACGCCGGGGCGCTCGAGCGCTTTCAGAAAATAGCCGCGGACCACCCTGATAATCCCATCACTACCGGTTACGTGCTGGATACAGTGTTGTTCGGCGAACTCTACCGGCTCGACCTTCTGGATACTACCCTGTACGCGCACGACGGTTTTCTGAGCGGCAAGCACCCGGTAGAAGAAAACAAACAGGTCACGGCCCAGATAGGGCAGCTGACAGACAAAATGATAGCCCAGGCCGACGCTATCCTCAGCAGGGATGCAAAGAATGTAAACGCTCTGTACGCCCGCAGCTGGGCGCGCAGCATGAAATCGATCTACATGGGACTGGTGCAGCACAGCTTTATCGGCGCTCTCCATCTCGCCCTCCAGTCGCGCAGCGATAGCGACAAGATCCTGCAGATTGATCCCAGCTATGTCGATGCCGACCTGGTCGTCGGTGTGCACCAGTATGTTGTCGGCTCGCTTGGCTTTGCCTTCAAGATGATGGCGGGCATTATGGGCGATGGTGGCTCTAAACAGAAAGGACTGGCCCTGCTACGGGAAGCGGGCGAGCACGGCGTCCTTACCAGCGTTGAAGCGCGCACAGCACTGATGCTTTTTCTGCGACGCGAAGCGAAGTATGCCGACGCGACGCAGGTAGCGCAGGGATTAAAAAACCAGTACCCACATGATTTTCTTTTCTGGCTGGAAGAAGCCAATCTGCTTAAGGATTCAGGCGATGCGAAGGATGCCATCGCGCACTACCGCGCTGCCCTGGAACAGGCAAAGAAGCCGGGCTACTTTCCAAGCGCACACCTGGAGTTGGCCTGGTACGGCCTGGGCGATACGCTGCGGGGACAGCGCGATCTGCAGGAAGCGGCCACCGCCTTCGAACAGGTTACGTTGCAGCCGACGGTAAGTCCTGACCTGAAGGGCCGTGCGGAACTCGCGGCGGGCGAGGCATACGATCAACTCCACGATAGGGAAAAGGCCACGGCTGCGTACCAGGCTGTGCTGCGCGAAGGCAGAGATTCGGTGCAGGCTTCTGAAGCCCAGAAGTTCCTGCGCTCACCCTTTTCCGGCCACTGATACAAACCGTCGCGAGCAGGGAACCCGGCGCCCCGAGCATCCGTATCATCAGGTGAAGTCGCTGGTTCATTCAGGAGGGACTATGCCGATCTACTGTACACAGTGTGGTAAGGAAAGTGTCGACGACGCACGTTTCTGCTCGGCTTGCGGACGCCCGCTGAAGCCCGGTGCTACGCCTTACAACCAGCCTGGTGAGCCGGGCAATGTCTCCGGCTCTAGCTTTTCCGGTTCGACCTTTCGAACTTTGATGCGCCCTCGCGTAGGACGCAAGATTGCCGGTGTCTGCCAGGGGCTGGCCAACCACTATGGCTGGGATGTCACGATTGTCCGCGTGGTGATGGTACTGCTCGCCATAGTCGGCTTCCCCATAGGCTTGATCGTGTATGGACTGGTCTGGCTGATGGCTCCGGAAGAAGCCTTCGCGCTGCCATCATCGACGACATACGTGAATCAGCCGTAGGCGCTCATTTTGTCATCCCGACCGCAGCGAAGCCGAGTGGAGAGGGCTGCAGCGCCCGGCAGTTGAAGATGTGAAAAGATGTAGGGGCTGCTCTTGAAACCACGGTGCCGGTCCTGAAAACTATCCTGTTCGACTCCATCGATTACCTGCCGGCTCGTCCCTTCGGTTACACCAAAAAGCGTGGCCGGCTGGTCTGCGATGAAGTGCCTTTAGACAAGCTCGTGGCAAAGTACGCTACCCCGCTGTACGTGTATTCGGCAACGCAGGTCCTCGAACGCTTCTCGCTTTTCAATAAATACTTCGCGGATACGCCGCACCTCGTGTGTTACGCCGTCAAAGCAAATTCCAACGTGCACCTGTTGCGCCTGCTGGCAAAGCGGGGCGCGGGCTTCGACATTGTCTCCGGCGGCGAACTGGAGCGTGTGCTCATAGCGGACAAAAAGGCTGCGCAACGTGTCGTCTTTTCAGGTGTAGGAAAGACAACCGACGAGATCGATTTCGCTCTCCGTGCAGGCATTCGCCTGTTCAATGTCGAAAGCGAGCAGGAGCTCAGACTCATTGCGCACCGGGCGGCGAAACTGAAGCGGAGGGCACGAGTCGCGCTGCGCGTGAATCCTGATGTCTTTGCCGAGACGCATCCCTATATCTCTACCGGTCTCAGCGAACACAAGTTTGGCGTGGATATCGCTTCTGCGCGCGAGCTTTACCGTTTCGCCGCTGCCTCGAAATGGCTGGAGCCGGCCGGCATCAGCGTGCACATCGGCTCGCAGATCCGCAGCGCTAAGCCCTTTGGCGCAGCCGTGGCCCGTATCGCCGACCTGGTCCGCTCCCTGCAGGTGGAAGACGGCATTCCCCTCCGCTCCGTCGACGCGGGTGGTGGTCTGGGCATCGAGTATTCGCTCGAAGCCCAGGTCAATCCTGCAGAAGCTGTCGAGAAGTATGCAGCGGCCATCAAAGCCGGCCTGGGTGAACTGGAGGTCGAGCTCCTGCTCGAACCGGGTCGCTTCCTCATCGCGCAAGCCGGCGCGCTCATCACGCGAGTCCTTTACGTCAAGCAGAATGGCACCAAGACCTTCGTGATCACCGATGCCGGGATGAACGACCTGATTCGTCCTACGCTCTACCAGGCGCATCATGAGATCGTGCCGCTCATTCGTCGTAAAGATGTTCCCGCCATGACTGCTGATATCGTTGGCCCGGTCTGTGAAACGGGGGATTTTTTTGCCCGCGACCGCATCATGGCCGAGGTAAAGCCGGGGGACCTGCTGGCTATCCTCGATGCCGGTGCCTATGGCATGTCACTGAGCTCCAATTACAACTCGCGTGGTCGCGCCGCGGAAGTACTGATCCATGGCCGGAAGGTGAAGCAGGTTCGGCAGCGCGAAACCATCGCAGACCAGCTCGCGCTCGAGCGATAAGGCGCTGATGCCAAGAAGAAAAGCCCCGCGGCGAGCGGGGCTTTCGTGTGGATCCAGAGCAAATTACCTGATGCTATGGGTGTCTCTGGATGGATAAAGGTTGGCCTTTTCCTGGGGAAAAGGCCCCTGTTGATCGTATCTTCGCTCTACACCTTCAGGTAATTTGATTTAACGGCGAAAACTATTCGCGGATAGCATGGGCAGAAGCCAGGGTGTCGCCCTCGGCAGCGCCGGCTGAGCTGTTCGCCGTCTGGGTATTGAGCAGAGCCGCCGCCGGCTTCGGGTCCTGCGACGGTCCAAGACCAAGACTGATCAGGGCGCGCGAATCCGGGGTCAGCTTGGTCTGCCAGCCGTGGTCAGACTGGTACTTCAGCATGGCATCCTCGGTATCGCTGTCCCACTGGCCGCTGGGCGCGCCAGTCAAATATTTCTCGCGGATGAGGGCTGTTTGTATCTGCGTAGCGCGTGCAGGATCAATCTGGCGCTGACCCTTGGGCTTGACGACAACTGCCTTGCGGGCGTGTCCCAGTCGATGAGAGAGGACATGTTTGAGGTTAGCGTGGCTGTGTGCCGCCGTTGCATGATGAGCATGGGTTGCAAACGCCGGTACTGCCGTCAGACTTAAAATCAGGACCATCGTTCGGCCCGCCGGGGAAAAATGCATGCGGTACGTCCTTGGATGTTGAGTGTTAGAGAAGTTCTTCGGGTGCTATGCCCCTGATGTTGTAGAAGCAGACTCTTCATGGGAAGAGTCTGCTTCGCCAACTTTTGGGGTACACCTGCTTGAGAACTACTCTAAGTCGCTTCCGAAAGCTTACTGTCTGCGCTATCTCAACGCAACTGTAACAAAACTACCAGTACCGTACCTAACACCATTCGGGGTACGGTACTGGCCGTAAGTATTATGACTTCAGTAACCTGCTATCACTTTCAGGGGTAATTATGGCAGAGTTCCGCCGATCAACGTGCTTCCGGCCGCCGGCTGTCTTGGATCAGCGATCGAGAACACAACATCCTGACCCGACTGCAGCCCGGCAGCAATCCGGTTGAAGTCAGCTTTGTTGTTGACTGGCATCTTGTTGATTTCGTTGATCACAGCACCCTGGAGGCTGATCTGTTGACCAATCTCATCTGCAAACGAACCTGGCTTGACGGATTGCACCAGGACGCCATGAATCCCCTTCGAGGCGAACTGTTGCGGAATATCGACCACCGTCAATCCCAACTTGGTTTGACCGGCGTCAGGAGCGTTGGGTGCATTCGGTTCCGCGGGGGCCGCTGCATGGTCGTTGCCGGCGAACAGCTTGTCGCGGTCCTGGATAGTGACGGTCGCAGTCTCAGCCTTGCCGCCACGCGTGTAGCCCAGCTTGACGGATGTTCCCGGCTTCTTCTCAGAGATGATGCTGACCAGTTCATCGCCGTCCTTCACCGTTTTCCCATCAACGGAAGTGATGATGTCATTCGGCTTCAGACCCGCCTGATCGGATGGACCTTTGGGCGTAATGGTGTTGATCATCACACCCGACTTGAAGTTGTAGACACGGCTTACCGCGCTCGACATGGCGGGCTGGAAGGTGATGCCGATCGACCCACGGGTTACTTTATGCGAGGGGCCGATGAGATCGTTGTAGGTATTGATGACGGTATTTGAGGGCATGGCAAAGCCGATGCCTTCGTAGCCCGCAGACTGGGTAAAGATGGCAGTATTCACGCCAACGACCTGGCCGGCCATGTTCAGCAACGGGCCTCCGGAATTGCCTGGATTGATCGCGGCATCGGTCTGGATGAAGTGCTGAAACTGACCCTTCACGCCTGGCTGGATAGTTCGGTTCTTGGCCGAAACAATACCGGCCGTGACGGTCTTTGCAAGACTGAACGGACTGCCGATTGCAACCACCCAGTCACCAACCTGGGCGCCGTCTGAATTGCCCAGCTTCACGGTCGGCAGCGGAGAAGTTGTTTCGATCTTGATCACAGCGATATCGGTCGCTGCATCCACGCCGACGACTTTCGCCGGACGACCAAGGTCCGAGTTTGAATCGGAGTCGGTAGAAAGCTTCACGTAAATCTTGTCAGCTTTGTCGACCACGTGATTGTTGGTGATGATGTAGCCGCGTGGATCAACGATGAAGCCTGAACCGAGGGCTTCGCGCACCTGGCCGTCCTCACCCGGACCCTCGGCTTGCGGACCGCCGAAGAAATGATTGAAGAAGTCCTGAAAATTCTGGTCGCCACCGGGGCCCTGCGGCGTCGCGCCGCCGCCTCCCTGGCCCTGTTCTTCCTGATCGCCCTGATCGTCATCCGGCGCGCCCTGTTGCTGAGGGTTCAATGGTGTAATGCGGCCGCGCATCTTTGACTTGGAAGTCTGCTTCGGCAAGGTCTCAGTGCTGATGTTCACGACCGCCGGACCAACTTCTTTCGCAATCTTTGAGAACTGGTTCGACAGGTCAACGGGGTTCGGAATCGTCAGCGGCGTCGCATCGGAGCTGTTTACCTGCCCCTCGCTTCCATGAACGCCATGTGCAGAGACGGAGCCGATGAGGATGCCGGCAGAAAGGGTCGCGAGAATCGCGAAGGTCGGGGCAAGACGGCGCAGTTTCAACCGTTCAACAAGCGAATTCATTCTAGGATCTAACCTCATTTTTCTTCATTCCGTTTCTTCCAGATCACTTCTTTGGAGCAAGACCGGGTAGCCGTATGCCGGCTGACGCCCGCAGCGAAAACTGCAGTGCTGCGAATTGACTTCCAGACAACCAGTATAGCGATGCAGGGTCACCCTTTGACGATCTGCCGGCCGCGCTGCGCTGGATAAGCCAAGGAAGCAGACGGCGTAGCGCCTTACGGGTTACTTTGAGGTTAGACGCACCCTGGCACGATCTGTCACGGCAACATTCGGAACAATTCAGACACTTTCATGCGTGGTGGCGGCGAATGGCGTAGAAATCAGCTCGGTGAAAGCGATTCCGGAAAGGACCAGCACCGCGCCTACCGCCGCGCGTGCATGGAGCCGCTCGCCCATCACCAGGAATGAGGTCAACCATGCAAAAACCGGCTCAAGCGTCAGGATGAGCGCAGTGTGGGTCGCCGGAAGATGCTTCTGCGCCCAGGATTGTATGGTGAAGGCCGCAGCCGTCGCCAGGATCGAGGCAATGAGCAGCGCAATGACCAGCCGCGGTGTGACATGCAGGTACAGGCGGCCTCCGAGTGGAAGCGTCACGATCATAAAGAGCGTGCAGAAGCCGATTTGCAGCGTAACGAGCTGCGCAAGATCGATGCGCGAGGAGGTGTGCGCGAGGGCAATGCAATGCAGGGCAAAGCCGAAGGCACAGGCGAGCGTCAGCATATCGCCGAGGTTGATGCCGGCGAGCAAACTGCCGCCCGCCGCAGAGGGCGTCGCCAGAGCTGCGGACGGCGTCGTCAACAGGACAATCCCGGCAAACGCGAGAAAGGCGCCGGCCCAGGCATTCCATCGAGGAGCATGCGTGCCTTTGCTGCGCAAGCCCGGTATAGCAGACAGCAGCGGCACCAATACCACCACCAATCCGGTGATGAACGCCGACTTTGACGGCGTGGTGCGTGCCAGCCCCGCCGTCTGGAACTGGTAGCCCGCAGCCAGGCAGGCGCCGACCATTGCGCCCGCTGCGAGCGATGCGCGCGTTACGTGCTTCAGGTGTTTGCGATACACCACCGCCAGGCAGAGAAATGCGAGCACCATCCTGAGCAGGTTGAAGACCAGCGGCGAAGCATCATTGAGCGCGTCTTTAACCAGGACAAAGGTCGAGCCCCAAAGGGCTGCAACTGCCAGCAACAGCAAGTGCGCCCGGGTGCTCCGGGAGGAACGTCCTACACTCACGGTGTCGTCTTCGCGGACGAAGGAGTCGGTTGGAGATACACGGTCTTGCCGCCGACAATCGTTCGCAGGACCTGTGTATTGAGGATCTCCGGCGCCGGTATAGCCAGCAGGTTGCGATCGACCACGGTCATGTCTGCGACGAAGCCCGGCAGCAGCCGGCCTTTGTAGCTTTCAGCGAACTCCGCATAGGCTGAACCCTGCGTATAAGCAAAGATGGCCTGGCCGATGGTCAGACGTTCCGCCGGCACGTACGAGCGTATCGGCTGCCCGGCGATTGGCTCGTTCTGTCGCGTCACGGCTGCATAGATTCCGCGGAAGGGCGTAATTGGTTCGACAGGATAGTCAGTCCCGAAGGCCAGTGGCACCTGGTTATGAATAAAGCTGTCCCACGCATAGGAATAGATGACGCGCTTCGGGCCAAGGCGGTCCTGGGCCCAGTTCATGTCGGTCAACAGGTGGTTGGGCTGCATGGAAGCGATCACGCCCAGTGCGCGGTAACGCCGGAAGTCGCCCGGTCCGAGGACTTGCGAGTGCTCAATTCTCGGCCGCAGCTTCTTGGCATCCGGGTTTGCTGCTTCGGCCGCAGCAAAGGCGTTCAAGGCCATTTCGACTGCTCGGTCGCCGATGGCATGGAAGCCGACCTGGAAGCCAGCGTTCATCC
>CAZZXL010000018.1:0-45777 GCA_964658035.1 uncultured Acetobacteraceae bacterium | reverse complement strand
CCCGGGCCAAGTCCCAAGCCAAGCCTCAGACAAGGTCCGGTGCCGCGGGATCAAACGCCACACGCGGCAGCAAGACCAGCTCCGCGGCCGGGGGCGGAAAGCCTGCTCCTGCGAAGAAGGCGCCGCGGGGCAAGCGCTAGAACAAACTTCTTGAAGGTCCAGAGCGAAGGTCGGTCGTTGGCATGCATGCAGGGGATGGCCGCAAGCCGGCGCATACCTGCGAGGTGGGGCATTGTGGGCACTACTGAATGCTCAAGCCAAAATGGGAAAAGGTGGACTACATCCCACCAATCGGTCATAGGCATCCCGGGCCTCGAAGGTTACGATAGGCACTGAAAAGGCAATCCGCATGGATTGTCGGATGGGTGATCACCATGTCTACAGCAGCGGTTATGGATCAACAGCAGTTCCCCGGCGAGGAATCCGAGGCGGAACACACGCACAACGATTTTGCCTTGGAAGAATCGAAGGGAGGCGCCTCGTCCATCTGGCGCTCGCTGATGCACCTCAAGCTGCTCCTGCCCTACATTGGCAAGCTTCTGCCGATCCTCGAGGGAAATTTTTCGACCGCCCTGACGCCGGCCCCGACGGCCAAGCTGGATCTAAGTGAAATGCGTACAGCGGTCGAGAGCGTGAACCGCGGTTTTCTTGATCTGCAGGCCGGAAACCGGGACATCCGGACCCAGGTGCAGGAGCAGTCGACACAGCTCCGGCGCATCGATGATCAGCTCCTGCGACTGCGTGAGTCGACGGAACGCAACACCATGGAACACCAGGAATTAGTCGAGGATCTGCGTTCCGCCTCGAAGCTGGTCCGTGGCCTGTCGACGGCCATGATCGTGCTGCTGCTCGTGGTGACCGCCATGGTCGCCTTTATGCTGCTGCACTGGCGTCACTAGGACGCATCGCTCGAACCTGGTGCTTTTTGCCGCCCTCAAACCGGGCTTTCCACTGAAAATCCGACCGACACCTCTACATTCACGGAATGCCGCTCAGCCGGCCAGTAGGCCGATGGTGAAACGTAAGGACGTGACATGCCTCAGCATTCAGCAACTGAGGCTTTTCTGCCGGAGGCGGCCTTGCAGCGGCCATGGGGTAGAAGCGTTCGAAATGCTACAAATTCTTTCCGAAGCCGCTCTTCTTGATTGCCAGTCGTTCTTGTACGGGGCTACTATCACTTCCAGTTCGGTGCAGTGCCATCTACGCACGTGCCAGGATGATACCCAGCATGCACAGTCGTTCGGCAATTCATAAATCCAAACGGTCTGGCAGTGTCCCTGTCAGAATCAGTGGAGTTGATTCCTATGGCGTGGTACGCCTACTGTGTCAGTGAAAAACAGGCGTTTCCAGAGCTTGCCCGGCACCGCAAACCAGTTCCCTTGGAAGCGGTTACAGGCATTTTCGGAAACCAAGTCTTCCTTTATCCAGCCAGTGATCTTGCAGTTGTCGTCAGTGAACATGATCCATCCGTCAATTTAGACCAGAAGTCCGCCGTCGATCATGCTCATGTGATTGCTGACTGCTTCAAACATTCCACCGTACTTCCCTTCCGTTTTGGCACTGTTTATCAGGATGATGAAACCCTGCGGCGCTCTATCCGTACCAACCAGCGCAATTTCATCAGCAACCTTGATCGCCTCCGCGGCAAGGCAGAAATGCACTTGAAAGTAACCCTGGACGATTGTTGCCGTGATTTTGTTCCTTCGGGCGTAGCCCAGAGGGTGGGTAAGGAATATCTTTCCAACCTTAGAGAAGTAGCCAGCCGTCAGCGCGAACGGCAGACCAAGGCACGCTCTGTTTCAACCCAGATGCACCGCATGTTCAGCCCGCTGGATGAGGAAATCACCTGCCGACGCATGGATAGCGGGAAAATGCTTCTGGATATTGCTCACCTGATCGATCACAAATTTATAGAGCGCTACCAGAACAAATATTCGTCCGCCAGCCTTCTGCTGAAGGACTGCCATATGCAACTCTCAGGCCCGTGGCCGCCGTATCACTTCGTGCATCGCCTGGCCCGTCCCGCAGCGCATGCAGCCATGACGCATGGGACAGCCCACGCGATCCCTGCCTGACTCGACGATTTAAACGCTATAAAGCCCGGCTTGCCAGCCGGGCTTTGCTTTTTCAGCCCCTTGCGAAGCGGACCATTCACGGATTATTCGTAATAGGCACGTTCTTCTTCTTATTGCGGCTCAGGACAAAGCTCTCTTTACGACGGTCGGC
Source organism: uncultured Acetobacteraceae bacterium (assembly GCA_964658035.1). Classification (GTDB taxonomy): domain Bacteria; phylum Acidobacteriota; class Terriglobia; order Terriglobales; family Acidobacteriaceae. The sequence goes on along the minus strand of CAZZXL010000018.1, from coordinate 43,551 downwards.
CGAGGCATGGTCGATCTTTTTCCAGAAAGCCTGGAAATAATCCACCGACGAGATGAGTGCGACCAACGCCATGAAGTAGATGGCAGCAGTCGCGATCCAGTCCACCGGGATCACCAGCCACCCGAACTGCCAGTAATGCCAGCGATTGTCTAAAATGGCCGCGACGACGGTGAAGATCTGTGCGAACGTCTTGAGTTTGCCCAGGTCGCTGGCCTGGATGGTAAAGCCTTCTGTACTGGCGATGGAGCGAAGGCCAGTCACGAGGAACTCACGCCCGATGACCAGGATGGTAATCCACGCTTTCACGATGTGCGGATTGAATTCCAGCAACGTGATGAAGCCGGCCGAGATCATCAGCTTATCGGCCAGGGGGTCAAGCAGCATGCCCATGGTCGTTACCTGGCCGCGCCGCCGCGCCAGGTAGCCGTCCACGCCATCCGTGATGGAGATGGCGATAAAGAAGAGGGATGCGATGATCTCCTGCTCGCCCCAGGCAGCATGGAAGGGGAATCTGGGCGAGAGCATCCAGATGAGCACAGGCACTGCCACAATCCGGCTCATCGTGATGGAGTTCGGCAGGTTCACAATAGCTTGGTGTCCGTGCTCCTCGCCAAGCCCATGGGGAAATAGCGAAAAAGTGGCGCATGACGCCCTAACACATTATGCATCAGGTGCCTGCCCTGGTTCTGCCACTTTCAAGGAATGGGTGGTGGCATCAGTGACAAATACAAAGCGAGACTATGGATGCAATGCAAAAGAAAACGAGGCAGGAGCCGGGCTCCTGCCTCTGGTGTTACAACCTCGAATTGGGTTAGAACTGCGCTTTAAGGGCAAACTGCAGCAGGCGTGGCGTGTAGTTCGGATCGTAATCGGTAACCGTTCCGAATGTCGTGGCGCCGAGGGTGGCGTTGCCCGAGCCGTTGTTGATATACCAGTTCGGCGTGTTGCTGATGTTGTAACCCTCAGCACGCACCTGCAGGTTCACGCCTTCCTTCAATGGGAAATCCTTGAAGATAGACATGTCAACGTGGCGGAAGTGCGGTCCGAACATAGAGTTTCGTTCCGTATTGCCCACAGTTCCCAGGGGCTGTGGAGCAAATGCCGCAGTGTTGAAGTATTCGTGCAGGCTCTTGGCGGAGACTGTCGTATCGGCTACCGTGTTCGGACGATCGTTGCCGCCGTTGTTAAACGGTACCGCGCGATTGCCGTAGACGTTCCCGGCACCAGGGCCAGTGGTGGTCGCGTCTGCGCCACTGCCGGGTCCGCCGCCGTTCAGGATGGAAAAGTCACGACCGCTCTGCCAGACGAAGATGGTATTGGCCTGCCAGCCGTGGAGCGCGACACGCTTGATGCCAGTGAAGTTTTTGCCATATTGCAGTTCGTAATTCAGGGAAAGGGCAAAACGATTGCGGATCAGGTTTTCAGCATTGCCATAGTCGATCTTGCGGATCGCGAAGGCATTGGCGTTGCTCCATCCCTGCTTGCCTTCCTGGGAAAAGCCGGTGATATCGCTCAGAGCACTTGCCCAGGTGTAGTTGGCATCAAAGGCAAGGCCCTGCGTGAAGCGGCGCTGGAACGAAGTCTGCAAGGCACTGTAGTTGGAAACACCTTCGCTGGCCAGCCAGCCCACACCGGAAAGATTGGGCAGCTCGCTCTGCAGCAGGTAGTGACCGGCTGTCGGCGAACTGTTCGGCACAAAGGGCAGCGGTGCGTTGATGTTATTGACGGTCTGCGCCATGTGCTGGCCTACGTTACCCACATAGCCTATGGTGAAGACGTTCGGTCCAAACTGCTGTTCCATCTGCAGGTTGAACTGCTGCATGAGGGCGGCACGGAAATGCGGATCCTCCGCAATAAAGGACAGCGACGAACTGTTGATGGTCTGGGCTGCCGGCAAGGGGAGGCCTGCGTCAAAGGTGCCGTATCCCGGAGCAACTCCGCTGCAGGCGCCGTTGCCGCCTATGTTCGACTGGGTGTCGTTCAACTTGTTGATTTGAATATTGATGGCCAGGTCGGACTGGCAGTTGGGTGAGAAAACCGAAACGAAGGGTGCGTTCTTCAAATCAGCATTGGAGGTGTAGTTACCGGGGAAGAAGCTGATGCCGTAGCCACCGCGGAGAACCGTTCCCGGATGAAGCGAGTAGGAGAATCCGACTCTAGGGGCAACGTTCGAGTAGTCAGTTTGAATGCCGGCTGTTTTGCTGACGCCGTTCACGCCTGCGACCTTTAGGGCGGCAGTCGCATTACCGGTTGAGAGTGCCTGGTTGAAGTCAAAGTTGGAGATGCGGTTGTGGGCCTCGGTGAACGGGGTGAAGACATCGTAGCGAACGCCGTATAGGACGGTGAGACTGGGGCTCACCTTCCAGCTATCCAGGGCGAAGCCGCTGGGCTCCCAGCTGCGATAGTCAGGAGGCGTCAGGTCGTAGTTGCGACTGCTACTGGTGAAGGCCCCGACGAGGGAAGAGGCCAGCTGCTGGTCCTGGGTCTGCTTCTGGCTTGCGCTTTCGCCGGTCGGGCACTGGTGAGTCGTCGCATCGAAGGCGGTGAGGCAGCTATCAGTCTGCAGACCAAATCCATACTGGCCGGCGGCAAATGCGCTTTGTACGTTGCGCGCCTGGCGCCGGATGAGGCCGGCCCCGAACTTGAAGTTATGGTTTCCTTTCGTCCAGTTAAGCGTCCCGGAATACTGGAAGGTATTGTCGATATCCTGCAGCGGCACATAGGCACCGTCGCCGATGTCCGAGAAGGGCCCGAAAGCAATCGGAGTCAGAAAATTCGACAGCGTGTTGAAGTTCATGTTTGAACCGAAGCCGACTTGCGTATCTGCATTCTTCCCATAGTTCAAAGGAAGCGAAAGATTGTTGATACGGGTGTAGGCCGCTCGCAGATCCAGAACGAGTGCCTGGGTGAAGATGTGGGTAAAGCCAAAGCCGTACTGCTGAGCTGCATCCGCGGCGGGACCGGCGAAGATATAACGGCCGCCGCTGATGTCCAGCCCACCCTGTGTGCCCAATCCCTGCGGCGTATTGGTATTTACCTTGTTGTAGGTGTAACGGCCGAAGAATTGATTGTTTTCGCTGAATTTATGGTCGATGCGGGCGTCGTAGGTGTTGCTAAACTGGGTCCGATTCGGGCTCACCACATAATTGTTGGTCAGGCTCGAATTGGTCGGTGCGGGAAACAGTTTAAGGTAGTTCAGCGCGATGGAATCGATGGCCAGACCCTTCGTGCCGCCGTTGCCGCCATTGATCAAAGCCTGGGGCGATCCACCACCGATGCTATTGATGTTGTTGTATTCGTCCAAAGTCGGAACTGTGCTCTGGTAAGTAGTGCCTGCAACCTGGCGATATCCTTCATAGTCGAAGAAGAAAAACGTCCGGTCGTGGAAGATGGGTCCGCCGATGCTGCCCCCAAATTGATTCTGGCGAAGCTCCGGATTCTTGCCGGTGGTCTGAACGACGTTGCGCGCGTCCAGGTAATCGTTACGAAGGAATTCGTAGGCCGATCCGTGAAACTTGTTGGTGCCGGAACGGGTGATGATATTGACCACGCCGCCGGCTGTGCGGCCTGCCTCTGCCGAATAGCTGTTGGTTTCTACCGTAATTTCCTGGATGCCCTCGACGTTTGGACGAACGCCGATGGTGCCGATCACGCGCTCATTGTCATCTGAACCATCGATGATGTAGTTGTTCAGAGTGTCATCCTGACCATTGACGGAGAAGCTTGCGCTCACACGCCGATCGTCCGGCCGGCCGCCGCTGGTAAGGCCGTTGCCGGGACCCTCATTGGCGCCTGGAACCAGTTGCACGAGCTGGACGAAGTTGCGGCCGTTGAGCGGAAGATCCTGCACAGCCTTCTCGGTGACAGTCGAGCTGACCGTGGCGTTATCTGCCTGGAGAAGTGGTGTCGACGCCTCGACTTCGACGGTCGTAGTGCCTGCGCCGGTGACGAGCTTGACGTCGTTGCGGGCGCGATCGCCGGCTTCGACCGAGAGGTCCTTGGTGACTGAAGCCTCAAAGCCTGGCGCCTTGACGCTGATGGAATAGTGACCGACGGGCAGAAGCGAGACGGTGTAGTCGCCGGAGCCGCTGGTCTGGACGGTGCGTGCTTCGTTGGTACCAGTATTAGTAATGACTACGGTTGCATTCGGCACAACGGCGCCGCTGGCATCCGTCACCGTGCCAAGAATATCTGCGGTGGTGAGCTGCGCAAATGCCTGCGCACCCAGAAGCATGATGGTCAAGAACAGGGCTGCGATGGCCCGCTTCGCTAAACTTGCAGCGTGGCCGCGATCGCGGCCGGCTTTCTTTTTATCTAATGAAACAAATTCAATGCCCATAATGGGATGGCGCTCCTTATAACGGCAGAAATCCTGCCGTTACAACCAGGCAGATTCTACTCGCAGGTCATTTAGCAGGATCAGCTATTGCACTGTCAAGGAGTGCGTATCTATAGTTGCACCGTTGATAACCAATCGAAAGGCTGAGGATTAACACTCCATAGCAAGTACAAACTCGAGATAATGTTTTCTCTGCCGCAAATCAACAATCGGGCGTCGTCTTGAGGCAAACCGGCTGCGTGCCGTAAATAATTGCTTGATAGCACGAATAAAGTCACCAGGATGTCCGGCGAATGCCGCCCGACACGTCGCCTGACGCGATCGGGTAGAGAAACGTCCCGCCGTATGGAAGCTGCCGCGCAGGTCAGTGGTCGCCGCAGATCCTGCAAATCTCGCTGCCATAGCGAGCCGCTTTTGCGGGGCCGATGCCATCGATCGCTTTCAGATCATCGATCGAGGTGGGACGATCAGCGGCGATCGCGCGCATGGTCTTGTCTGAGAAGACGCAGAAAGCGGCGAAGCCATGCTTCTTTGCCTCCTGCGACCGCCAGATGCGCAGGCGTTGCTCGACGGCCGATTCTTCGGCACTGAGTACGACCTCGACTGTTGTCTTGGTGCGCGCCGATGAAGGTGTACCGGTGCGCTTGCGCGGCTTACCTGCAGTCTCTGAACTAAATGCTTCCCGTATCCGCAACAGCGACAGGTCCTGTGCGTCGAGCAGTTCACCATCCCGGGTGATGCCGACGCGCCGGTAGGTGAGCGTCTTGCCTTCTTTCTCGAAAGACGCGTCTTCGATGAAGAGGTAGCCGGCGGTGACGAGCGCCCCAAGCAGCGATTCAAATTCATTGCGACTAAGCTCTTCGCGGGGAAAGACGTCTTTGTGCAACTTGCCGGTGGAGCGGGCACTCCCTGAGCGCAGCTCGCGGACAACAGTGTTGGCGGCCTTTTGTTCGATGGCAGTCAGTTCGCGGAATTGCTGCGCGATCGCCTGCTCAGGTGAGCAGACATCGCACTGACCGCAATAGGGCGAACGATCAGTCGCATCGCCGAAATGCTTGACCAGGGCAGCCATGCGGCAATCGTGCGACTCGGCAAAACGCTGCATCGCATCGATTTGTGACCGACGCTGCGACACTTGAGCACTGTACGATTCCTGCCAGGGAACGCGGCTGCCGGTTGACCCGGTGCGGTAAACACCGCCATCCTGCTCGGAGGAGCAGACGCCGAGCAGTTCGAGCCGGTCAAAGGCTTTGTCGAAGTCTTCAGCGCTGATGCGCAGGGCGCGGCGGATGTCCTCGCGGTGACGCGGTTCATCTGAACACTTGCTGTAGATGCGCTTCAGCAGTTCCGTTTCCGGGTAGTCGCGCTCGAAGAAGAATTCATGGGTGCGGCGGTCCGCATAGGAGTAGAGCAGGATGGCGCGGCTGGGCAGGCCATCGCGCCCGGCGCGGCCAATCTCCTGGTAGTAGCCTTCGAGAGTTCCCGGCAGCGCAGCGTGGATGACGGTGCGCACATCGGCTTTATCGATGCCCATGCCGAAGGCCGTGGTCGCCACTACCACTTCAAGCCTGCTGTCCAGAAAATCGCGCTGCACGCGATCGCGATCTTCAGCATCCATGCCTGCGTGATACGCAGCGGCACGGTATTGCTCGCGCAGGCGCACCGCCAGCTCTTCGGTGAGCTTGCGCGTGGACGCGTAGACGATGGCGGGACGGCGGCCTTCGTCGGCCAGCAGACTGGCGATGCGGCCCGGCCGATCGGGTACGGGTGTCTCAACTGACTCAATGGCGAGGTTGTGACGGCGGAAGCCATGGATAAAGCGGGAGGGCGCAGCCAGGGCAAGCTGGCGGGCAATATCATCCTGAACAATGGGCGTCGCCGTCGCGGTGAGGGCGATGACCGGGGCCGGGCGCAGCAGTTGCAGATACTGGCCGAGTAGACGGTAGTCCGGCCGGAAGTCATGGCCCCATTGCGAGATGCAGTGCGCTTCGTCGACAGCGATGAGGGTCGGCTTGCGCTTTGCAAGCATCTCGGGGAAACCGGGCACGCGCAGGCGCTCAGGGGCGATGAAGAGAAAATCGAGGTCGCCGGCAAGGTAGGCGACGCAGGCTGCGCGGGAGTCGGCGCGCTCCAGGCCGGAGTGGATGCGGGCAGCCCGGAAGCCGAGTTGCTGCAGCTTCCAGTACTGGTCTTCCATCAACGCAATGAGTGGACTGATGACCAGAGTAGCGCCGCCGCGGACCACGCCGGGCAGCTGATAGCAAAGGGACTTGCCGGCGCCGGTAGGCATGACGAGCAGGACGTCATGACCCGCAGTGGCGGCCTCGCAGACAGCTTCCTGGTTCGCGCGAAAGTCAGCAAAGCCGAGGCGATCAGCAAGGATGGTGCGTAGATGGTCCTGTGGCAATGCTCTTCCTTCCGTCGCGCATCCTTCCGCCCCCTCTTGCTAACAAAATTCGCAGGAGACATGGGCGCACATGCAAGCTAGCTATTCACAATAATGGAGTTAGCGGCAAATACTCTATCTAAACGGCCAGCTCGATCTGGATGCGTTATGGTTGCGGGTCTATAGATTGATCATATCTAGTTTCGGAAACTAATCGGCGAATGCAGTGTCGACGTTGCGTTTGCTCTTCATGCTTCGCATTGTCGGAAGGCCGTTGGCTGGATTGAGGATCGTGCGCGTGCGGCACCGATCTTAAAGGCCAGACCTGGGGCACCCGGTGCGGCTTGTGGTGCACTGTTCGGCTGGGTGAACCGTGGGGTGGCGCATTGGCTGTTTTTGTGGGCAGATTCTGGAGCTCCGGGCTACATTAGGAGACAATCAAAAAACAACCTATGAGCGAAAACGAGAGTAATGTTGTCCGGGACCAGAATGGGATCGGCGAGTTTGAAGAGATAGATTTCCTACACGAGATTGGCAGCCGCATGGCCGCTTCCGATCCGCTGCACGCGCTGCTGGAGCGAATTGTAGAATTTGCCTCTTCCGTCGTGCAGTGCGATTCCTGTTTCATCTATGTACTGGAAAAAGAGGAACTGGTCCTGCGGGCTTCGAAAAATCCGCATACGGACGTGGTGGATCGGCTGAACCTGCAGGTGGGCCAGGGCATCACGGGGTGGGTGGCGGCGCACAAGCAGCCGGTAGTGATTGCGCGCGATGCAGCCCACGATCCACGCTTCAAGATGTTCCATGAACTACCGGAGGACCATTTCGAGGCGTTTCTCTCGATCCCGATTACAGGGCGCGGCAAGCTGGTAGGGGTCATCAACCTGCAGCATCGACAACCGCATGAATTTACGCATCGTGAGGTGCAGTTGATGAGCACGATCGGCTTCCTGGTGGGCGCGGAAGTGGAGCTGGCACGGCTGGAAAATGAAAATATTCAGCTGGCGGGACAGTTGCAGACGCGCAAAATCCTGGAGCGGGCGAAAGGCATTCTACAAAGGGATTTAAAGGTGAGCGAAGAAGAAGCTTACCTGATGCTGCAGAAACAAAGCCGGCAGCGAAGGAAGTCGATGCGAGAGATTGCCGAAGCGGTGATTCTTGGCGATGACCTGCGTCGTCCAACGGCGGAGACAGTACGGAAGTAGCCTGACTCTCGCTCTAAAGCCGGCGACAGCCTCTCGCCCGGCGGGTCCCTATCGACTCTTTGCTCCACGCTGCAGACGAAAGATCAACCGGCTGCCAAGCAGACGACCTTGCAGGCTGCCCCCATGTGATCAGCTTAAGCCGGCAGAGCTGTCAAACTCGGCCATCAGGTCGATAGCCGACGGGTGCGATTTACCACGCGAGCCACCGATGTAAATGGACGATTCCTCTTGTTGCCGTTACGGCACCTGCAGGGTGTTGACGACGTCGGGATCGTCCCGCAGTTTGACATAGAGCGTTTTGGCTTGTGGTCGAGGAACGTTGATCGACTGGCCAGGGAAGCCCTCCGGGACCTGGATGCTGTGGGTAAAGGCAGCATCGGATGCGATGGAATCAATTAAAAACAGATTGCTGCCGCGGAGAGTGCAGCTGGTGGCCTGGGCGGGATCAGGCAATGCAGCCGGCGGAGCATCCACCTTCAGCGTACCGCGCCCTGGTTGCAGGGTAACGGCATCGCCCGGATTCGAGGGTGCGCTGCCGGGTTGGCTGGAAGCAGCCGGCGTGTTGGCATCTGGCGTACTGGCTTCCGGCGTGGACGGCGTTGGTGCAACGGTTGTCGCAGCAGCACCAGGCGCTGCGGCAGTGGCCGGTGCGACCAGGGGTGCATTCTCCGGCGCAGACGGCTCTGCGTGCCTGGCCAGCCGGGGGCAGGTGACGCCGGCAACGACAGGCAGGCGGACCACGGTACCGAGGGACTGCCAATCCCCAGTTGTCCCGTCATTGGCCACGGGCCGGTAGCGGAGTGGCCCGAAAATAGAGGGGCCAAAGCTCTTGCGCGGATCGAGGGTCGCCAGCATGGTGGTGGCGTCTTCGAGCACCAGGCTGGAATCGCTGAGGCTGAGAGTGGTCTTAAGTGAATCGTCTTCGGTGGCGACTTCAATCTTTTCGGTACGCGGAAAGGCTGCTGGAATGACCGTCTTGAGGGAGAAAGTCAGACTGCCATCCTGGGGCACCTCCCCTTGATCGGTGAGATGGATGGAGTTGTAATTAGCGGGTACCTGGACATCGCGGCTAAGGGTAGTCACGCGCGGCCGCGCCGGGGCAATTTCGACCGGCAGCTCAAGCGTGCGGCCGTCTTTCAACGAAAACCTCGCCTTGCCGCTCTGGCCGACTGTAAAGGCCTGCGCCGCGGGGGCGTTGGCAGCGATCAGGGTGAGCTGGTCCTGACCGCCTTCGCGCGAGAGCTTGCCGGGGTTGAAGTGAACGTTCTGGAAATCGACGCCGGAGACTTCATCCAGGCGCGTGCCTTTCAGCAGGATCTGCGGATCGCCCGCATAGGCAGTCAGGCTGTCGAGATGGCCGGCTTCGGCGTAGCTGTTCAAGGCCACTTCGTCGGTAGTGGCGAGTCCCCATTCCTTCACGAGGACTGAGAGTGCGCCCGGCTGAGCGTCTTTCAACGGAACCTGGATTTCAATCTCGGTCGGCTTGGAAATTTTGAATTCAGCCTTGGCCGTTGACCCTCCGGGGACTTTTATGTCGACTTCGCTGACGCAGGCAGCTTCGTCGTCTTCAAGATGGAGCGTGTCGGTGCGGCCGATGACGAGGGCCGTCTGGTCAGTCGAGGCTACTTTCCATGCGCTGGCATGCGAGATGTCGAAGGTGAAGGTAGGACCGTCGTAGGGAGCAAATCCCCACATGCCTTTCAGCGCGCCGGTGGCAGAGAGGGCAAAGCGGGAGGTATCGACCTTGCTGCCATCCAGTTTGAGGCCGCCGAGGGTGGCATCAGGGGTAGCAGGAAGGTCAAGCGGCTTGCCCTGCTTGTCCGTAAAGTGCAGGACGAAGTCGTGGCCGTACTGGGTGGAATAAAGCGCAGGATCGCCGACGATGCCGAGGACGGTCTGCGGCTTTTGCAGGCACGCTGCCTGCTTCAGGTTGACCGGCGAAAGCGTGGGCAACGCTGTTGGCTCAACCGGCGGCAGTGAAATGATGATCACCGACTTGGGATTGTGGAAGGACGGCGGCACGTTGAGCTTGGTGTGCATGGTGTCGTTGTCCGCAGAAGACAGCGCCGGAATGTACTGATACAGAGCGGTGTGCAGCCCGTCAAGGATGCGGGCCACGTCAAAAATGGCGCCCACGTATGCGCTGTAATAACCCGCCCCGGCACCGGGGGTGTAGGCAAGCTGGGTGGCTAGATCAGAAGTGGCGCCGGTGGTGAGTTGCGCTACGACGGAGGTCGAACTCTGCCCCATGTCGACTGCCATCGACTCCGTGTTGGTCGTAAGGCACTGGGCCTGTTCGCTGGTGGGGCGGAGAAAGCAATCCTGGTTGATTTTGAGCGAGAGGCTTCTGGCGAGGGTGGTTGAATCCTCCTTGATGGCTGCTTCGTCGGTCGGCGGCACCTGGTGCATGGCGGCCAGGTAGGTTTCAACACGGGCCCGCTCGAGACTGGCGAGGTTCAAATCCTGCAGCACGCGGACAAAGGAGCCGGGACGGCCACGCACAGCATTACGCAGGGTCTTGATGTCGCCACTGGTTTCGGGTGCGAGAAAGATGGCCGCCTGCTGAGCTTCGGCAGGAACCGTTACTTCAAGGCCTTCATCGTGAAAGGGCGGCTTCCAGGTTTCGGCTTTAAAGAACCACGTCGGCGGCGGCGGGTTGGTGACCCCGCGCATGAACGCAACAATCAACAGGTAGTGGACGGATTGGGTATCCGGCAGATCAGGGTGAATCCGCAGGCGGTCCCCTGCCTGCAGAGCAGGAACCTTGGCGATGGGCAGCGTTTTGCCGCCACGGGTCACGAGCACTTCAACGTCAGGGCCCTTGAGGTCGAAGGGAACACTGTCAGCGGCAGCAGCAGTTAAAGCAGTAAAGCAAAGGGCGGCCACAGCAGCCGCAATCCTGTAAGAACGGGTCATCATATGATTTTAACGATCCTTGCGGGGATGAGATGCCCGTCTCAAACGCTTCCGGGTCAGAAGATGGTGAATCTTCATCCGAAAGTACCGTCTCTGCTATGGCCGGTGGCGACCTGTTACACTTTGGTAGGCCGCGGGGCATCATCACGCATCGCCGCCCGACCAGCAGAGCGCCGGGTTTGATCACTCATTTGCCTGCTATGAAGTCGCCCGTTCTTCGCCATTGAAGGACAGGATATGTAAAGGATTCCGTGGACACACAGACACGTCAAGCATTGAAGCAGCAGGATCCGCTCGTGCACGCTACGGCGGCGACCGCCGAGTGGCTGCAGGAAAATCGCAGTACCGCGATTCGTTCGGCCATCATTGGATTCGTCCTTATCCTGCTGGTCGTCGGAGGAGCCATTTTCTACAACGCGCGCTCGGCGTCGGCAGAGGATGCTTTTGGCACGGCATTGAACCTTTTCGTTACGCCGATTGCGCAGGCAGGCCAGCAGATTCCTCCGGGAACCAAGACCTTTGCCAGCGCTGCCGATCGCGCCAAAGCGGCAAATCCCCTGTTCCTGGACGTTGCCAACAAGTACGGCTTTACCGAGTCTGGTCATAACGCGCTCTATTTTGCGGGACTGACCTATGCCGACATGAACCAGAATGCACAGGCCGAGACGTATTTCAACAAGGCAGTCCGCGCCGGCAATACGAACACCAGTTCACTGGCGAAGCTTGCGCTGGCCAATCTATACAGCCAGACCGGACGTGTTCCGGATGCGATGAAACTTTTGCAGGAACTGGTGAAGAATCCCACAGTCGCCGTCCCGGCAGGGACCGCACAGTTGAATCTTGCGGCGCTCTACCAGGCGACTGATCCGGCGAAGGCACACGAGATTTACTCGGTACTGAAGGACAAGGATAAAACGACCGCCGCAGGCGAGATCGCGGCACAGAAGCTGGCCGGTAAATAGTTCTTGCGGATAGAAGTAAAGGGCCATCTCGGTTGAGATGGCCTTTTACTTTTGCGAGGACCTGCGCTGGCCGGTGTGTGCTGCCAGGCAGTGGAAAGCCCGCTCTGGGCGCGCCCTCCATCCGTCCGATGGATTATAGTTCTGAGTGTAGCGGCGCCGCCGGGGCGTGCTATTCACCCTCAAGCCACGTCTCTCCCGCAGACTGCCAGCCACAAGCCAGTCATCCAAGCCAGGCGCCTTAGCTAGATGTATAGCTCTTTATCCTTGTCGATCCAGGCATCTTTCAGCCGCTTGAACAGTCCTGGCCGAGCGGGTTTGATGGGCCGTGCTGGTAGTGGAGCAGCCAGGAGAGGCTGACTGGGAGAAGCTTCGTAGGTGCGAATGTCCGCGATGGTCTGCTTCAGAAGCTTTCGCAATACCTCTACGTCAAGCGTGCATTGGCGCATATAGACGGCCAGCGGCAAACCTGCTTCGCCGGCGCCCGCCTTGATGGTGGCATGCTCTCCGGCAGAGACGTTAAGCTTCAGAGAAATGGACCGGGCCTGCACCCAGGGAACCATGGAGGCCTTGCCTGCCGCGCGCCTGGGCGAGGGGTTCGATGCGGGAGGGCTTGTCTGCCTGCGGTTCTGGGCAAAGTCTTCTTCAAGGACTGCCTTGAACGTAGGAGCGGGCCGCGCAGAAGCGGCCAGCTGCGCATTGACGGTTGTGCGCGTGCTCCTGGGAGTGGTCCGCGGTGAAGCGGCCGGCGGGCGCTTCGGCGCGATACTGCTGACCCTCCTGGCGGATGAAGCGGTGGTGGTCGCTCTCGCCGTGCCGGCCTTGCCTGCAGCGGGACGGGCGGTGATCTTCTTCGGTGCTGGAACCATAGTCTGCTGAGCTCCCATACGCTCAGGTGTCGTTACAAAGGCGCGGCTCGCGACCTTGGGCGGGCGGACAAGCGGGGAAGAGGGAGCCGAAACGGCGCCGGCGAATGCTGGAGAGTCTTGCGCCGAACGTTCAAAGGCCTTCGACTGCATAGCCTGCAATTGACCGTCGTGCGAAAAAGCTACCGAATCCCTTTCGGGATCCGGTAGCGGCGGCGTCTTTGCCTGGGGTGTTGCGGCAGCCGTGCTCTGCGAGGTTGCATGAACCGTGGCCTGAACTGCTGCATGTAGTGCTGCCGGGGCGGCGGACGGCGTCATGGCCGGAGCTGCTGTCATCGTTGTTGCGTGAGCCGCACCAGGCGTCACTGCCTGGAGCGTTGCGTGGCTTGCTGTCTGCAGAGTTGTCGGCGTGGTCGAGTTCAGGCGCGGGAGCATTCTCCGGGTGCCGCGGTCGCCCAGCGCCTCTTCATAGGAGATTTCCTGCAGGCCACTGAAAACTTCCGACTGCGGCTCCCGATGCGCGTCCAGACCTGTGTTCCAGGCTTTGAAACGCCCCAGCACTGCGGTAATGTCGTCTTCCTTCGGTTGATGGTTCTGGAGCAGTGCCATGCGAACTCCTTATTGCTTACACCTGAAGCATAGGCTTTGGGGACGGTTCGTCACAGAGGCGTGAAGGAGCAATCGCGTATGGCTGATCCATTTAGGGAACGAGGTCAGCGGTCTGTTTCAGAATGGGAAGATGATGTGTTGCCGGACGGGAACAGGCCTTGATGACAAAGTAGAACGTTGGTCGAGATGACAAGAGATGGATGCGAAGACAAGTGAAGCAAGGAGGTCAATTGGTAAGAGTCGAGCAGAGTGCGGGCTGTGGCTCGCTCCGATCGGTCGGGATGGCAGAATAGGTTAGCGAGGTCACGTGAAAACAATGAAGGCGCTGGTAAAAAGTCGTGCGGAGCGTGGGCTTTGGCTGGAAAATGTGCCTGTGCCGGAGATTGGCATCAATGATGTATTGATCCGGGTGCGGCATACCGGTATTTGCGGTACCGATGTCCACATTCATGACTGGGATGCGTGGGCGCAGAAGACCATCAGGGTACCGCTGGTGATCGGCCACGAATTTGTCGGCGAGATTGTCGAGGTCGGTTCGAATGTGAATGATTTCCATCCCGGGGACATCGTCAGCGGCGAGGGCCACGTTGTCTGTGGACGGTGCCGCAACTGCCTGGCGGGGCGTCGTCAGCTGTGCGCATCCACCCAGGGAGTTGGGGTGAACCGGGCGGGCGCGTTTACGGAGTACATCGCGCTACCGATGAGCAATGTCTGGCGGCATGATCCGAGCGTCAATCAGGAAGTGGCGGCGATCTTTGATCCATTCGGGAACGCAGTGCATACGGCGCTGTCGTTTCCGGTGCTCGGTGAGGATGTGCTGATCACGGGCGCCGGGCCGATTGGCATCATGTGCATCCCGGTCGTACTGAAGGCTGGCGCGCGGCACGTGGTGATCACGGACATCAATCCTTACCGGCTGGAGCTGGCGACGAAGATGGGTGCAATGGCGGTGGATACGCGCAGGACGCCGCTGGCCCAGGTGCAGCAGCATCTCGGTATGACGGAAGGGTTTGATGTGGGCCTGGAGATGTCGGGCAATGGCTCGGCATTCAGCGAGATGATTGCGAGCATGGCACATGGCGGCAAGATCGCGATGCTGGGGATTCCGGCGGGCCAGATGTCGATTGAATGGCGGCAAGTGATTTTCAACATGCTGACGATCAAGGGCATCTATGGCCGCGAGATGTATGAGACCTGGTACAAGATGAGCGTGCTGATCGCGTCAGGCGTCGACATTGCGCCGATTATTACGCACCGGTATGGTTACGAGGATTTCCAGAAGGGCTTTGATGCGATGCGGTCAGGGCAGACGGGGAAGGTGATCCTCGACTGGACGGGGTTGATCGCGTAGAGGTGCTGACTTACCCTGACTGAATCACCAGGATCAGCTGTCAAGACTGCTGACCCGGCTTGAGAAATTTAGGCTGCTAACCCAGCTTGAGGAAGAAGACGGCGGCCAGCGAAGCACCCGCGGCAGCGGCCTGCTCAGCGAGAACCAGTAGAGTCTGCGTACGCGCTTTGGGCAGCCACTTGACGGCGAAGAAGACGATGATGGGCACTTGTCCAGCCATGAGGAGTTGCCAGAGGTGGGCAACTGCGCCTTCATCTCCCGGGTGGCCGGCCCCATAACGGGCGACGGAGACGAGGACCATGATCAGCGCCGCGAGCGACATGGCGGTAGGAAGGAAGGCGGTGGGCCGTTTCATCATCTGGATCAGCGGATTGGGTTCCATGGTGAGTCCTCGTTGCGGATGCAGGTCTTGCACTGAAACTAGGGTAGACGGCTGTTCCAGATATGGGCGTACCCTCTGGAGCCGGACGCGCGTACTGTTAGTTATCCGCGCAGTAGCCGGCAGATGCAACAGGTTTCTCCATGAGGCAATGCTCATCCAAAGGCGGCGGACCTTAGCGGTTCAAGGTGCCGTGGCCGGGCAGGGCGTACATCAGGGCGGCGAGAGAGACGAGCAGCGCGGTGTAGAAGGCCAGGATTTTGGTGCTCGATTGCTGCGGTTCGTCCTGCTGGGAGTAAGCGGTGTAGACGCGGTAGAGAGCGCCGGCGGCGACCAGGTAAAACGTCAGCTGGCCGGTCATGTAGCCGATGGCAACAGCGATAGCGACGAGAGCGGCGCGGCTGCTGCGATTGAGCGCGAGGATGGCCTGGCCGCCATCGAGAATGAAGATGGGGATCAGGTTAAGGGCGTTGAGCCACGCGCCTACGGAGGCTAGCGCTGCCCAGAGGCCGGCGGAGTTGGCAGAGGCATCCGGCGATTGGCTTGCGTGCCACCACATGCCGGCGCAGGCAAGGGAGGCGAGCAGGCCGGCGAAGGGGCCGGCGAGCGAGATTTCGGCGCGTGTCTCCGCGGTAACGCCGAGGCCCTGCCAGCGCACATAGGCGCCGAAGCCGGGCAGGAAGACGGGCATCTCGGCGGGAAGGCCGCGACGCTTGACGTCGACATAGTGGCCCATCTCATGAATGAGGACCAGCGTGGCAAAACCGACGCCGAATTTGAAGCCGTAGATGGCCCAGTAGAAGCCGAAAAAGGCGAGCAGGCTGAAGAGAAATTTGAACTTCAGCAGGGCGATAAACAGGAACTTGAACTTGGCGAAGAACAGGGCGATGGGCGCAAGCGGACCCAGCTTTTTGATCCACTTGCTGCTGGTGGAAGGGTTTGCCAATTCGATCATTTTGATGTGTTCGCGGAGCCACGCAGCCTGGGCTGAATCCCTGGGCAGAAGGGCGAGCGCCTGCTGCCAGCGTTCGATCGCGAGGCGGGCCTGACCCTGCTTTTCAAGCTGCTGGGCCTCGGTCGTGTAACGCGCGATGGCGGCAGTTTTTTCGGGACTTTGGAGAGCTTCGCTCATGATTTGACGGTAGCATGGCGGGGGTTGGACATGCCCCGGCAGGCGGGTTCGGCTTCAGGCCCGGCATATCTTGTGCTGGATGGCAGATGCATCCGTGCTTTGTGACTGGATGGAAGGGCCAGCGAGTGGGTGGCTGGATGCATTGCATCCCATGTCTTGAAGTCAAACATGAAGCGGGGGTTGATGATGGCTGAAAAGCATTTTCACTGCAAGGACGTTGGCTACGATTGCGCATGGTCGCTGGATGGGACGACCGAGGAAGAGATGCTGCCCATTATTGAAAAGCATGCCGCCGAGGTGCATAACCTGACGCACTTCAAGGATGAAGCTGTCGTTCATGTGAAGGAAGCGATCAGGAAGAACGGCTAGTAGGGGTGTCGTTAGGCTTTTGGCGATTGTAGTTCGCTGGCGAAGCAGGTCCCTCCACTGCGCTATGCTTCGGTAGGGATGACAAAAGTCTGAATTGTGGGAACACGAATCGTTTCCCAGCGACTTAGACCTTGGCCAGTTCTGCTTTCACGATCTCGCTCACCAGCTTGCCATCCGCCCGCAACCCGGCCGTTACGAGCTTCGCCTGCGAAGCCTTCATCACAGCGCCCATATCTTTCGCCGTTGGCCGCGAACCCATAGCTGCCGCAATCTCGTCGATTGCCTGGGCGACCAGCGGCCGAATTTCAGCGTCGCCGACCGCCTTGGGCATGTAGCTCTCGATCACCACGATCTCCTGCGCCTCTTTCGCTGCCAGCTCGGGCCGATCGCCCTTTGTGAACGCTTCGATCGACTGTTTGCGCTGCTTGATCAGCGTAGTCATGATCTGCTGGGCCTCGGCATCGGTGAGCGGTGAGCGCTTGTCAATCTCCTTCATCTTGAAGGCTGTTTTGACCATCCGCAGTACGGAAAGTTTGTCTGCCTCGCGCGCCCTCATGGACGCGATGATGTCCTTGTCAATCGTTTCTACCAGGCTCATTTGTTTTCGTTCGTTCGCTCTAGCGGCTACGCATAGAAGCGCCTTTCCTCTTACAACTCTTCATTATAGGGAGCCAGCCTTGCACCCATCCCCGGCTACAATAGACGAAAGGAACCGACAACCATGATCCGCAAGACACGCCTGTTCACGCCCGGCCCGACTCCCCTGCTTCCCGCCGCGCAATTCGCGATGGCTGCCGCCGATATCCATCATCGTACCGCTGAATTCCGTGCTCTCTACATGCGCGTGCTCGAGCAGCTGCGGGCATTCGTCGGTTCGAAGAATGACGTCATCCTGATGGCCTGTTCCGGCACTGGCGCGATGGAAGCTTCCGTCTCGAATATTACGTCGCCCGGTGACCGTGTACTGGTACTGAGTGCCGGCAAGTTCGGCGAGCGCTGGACTGCCCTGGCCAAGGCTTTTGGCTGCCAGGTGGATGTAGTGAGCGCGCCCTACGGCAAGACCTTTGACATGGATGAAGTGCGTGCCGCGCTCAAAATTGAAACGCGCGCCGTGTTCATGCAGGCTACCGAAACGTCGACGGGCGTCCGCCATTGCGTGCCGGCTGTCGGCCAGATCCTGAAGCAGCAGGAGAGCGATGCCCTGCTGGTCGTCGATGCGATTACCGGTCTCGGCACCACTCATATTGATATGGATGGCTGGGGCGTCGACATTCTCATTGGCGGTTCGCAGAAGGCCGTCATGATTCCGCCCGGCCTCGCGTATCTCGCGGTCAGTGAAAAGGCCTGGGGCGCAATGGAGATTGCGCTCAACCCACGCTACTACTTCGACCTGCGCAAAGAACGCAAGAATGCCGCCAAGGGGGAGAGCTCCTATACACCTGCGGTTTCGCTGATCGCGGCACTCGGCGCAGCGCTTGACTATATTGCGCAGCAGGGCGATGGCGACCTGGTACGCGGTCGCGAGCGGCTGGTGGAGAATGCTGAAACCATCTCTGCCATGACGCGCGCCGCTATGCAGGCCCTGGGCCTGGAGTTGTTCGCACCTGATGCTCCGGCAGCAGCAGTCACTGCTGTTCTGCCGCCGAAGGGGCTTGACTCCGGCGTGATCGTCAAGGAATTGAAGAACCGCTTCGGTGCGATCATCACCAATGGCCAGGGCGAAATGAAGGGCCAGCTTTTCCGTATCGCGCATCTTGGCTTCTTTGACTATCTCGACACCATCGCGCTGATTGGCGCCTTTGAGCAGGTAGCGGCTTCTTCGCTCAAGCTGGAAGGTTTCGCCTTTGGCAAAGCTCTGACAGCTGCGCAGAATGTGTATGCCACGCGCCAGCCGGATGAGGCCGCGTTGAGTGGCTGCCCCTGTGGTCGCGGTTTGGACCACTGCCAGGCTGTTGCCGTGCGCCAGACCGTCGGCGCCCGCTAGTATCTTCTGTGCCGGGCTAGACAAGAGGGGCGAAGTGGAGGATTTGCGAAAAGGCAGGTCCCTCCACTTCGCTTCGCTCCGGGATGACCAGAGGCTGCTGTGCTTCTGGGATAACAAAAGCTGCTTCGCTTTCGTCGGGATGACAATTCCAATTTGCATGAAGTAAGAGATCCTGCGTGCCCAGGCATGTGGATTCAGGAGAAACATGAAGATCGTTCTGGCAGAGAAAGTATCGCCCGCCACGCTTGCGGTATTCCAGGCCGAAGCCGGTTGGACCATCATCACCCATGATCAGATCAAGGGTTCGCTCGCGGAAGAGCTGAAAGATGCGGATGGCCTGGTGGTGAGGTCGGCAGTGCAGGCAGATGAAACGCTGATGGAGCATGCGCCGAAGCTCCGCGTCATCGGTCGTGCCGGCGTCGGCGTTGACAACATTGATGCAGATGCAGCTACGCGTCGCGGCATCGTCGTGATGAACACGCCGGGCGCCAATGCAATCGCCGTTGCCGAGTTGACCATTGCCCTCGCCCTTGCGCTGGGCCGCCAGTTGCCCAAGGCGAATGCCACGATGCACCAGGGCAAGTGGGAGAAAAAGTCACTGCAGGGTACAGAACTGCGCGGCAAGACGCTGGGCATTCTTGGTCTCGGCCGCATCGGACTGGAAGTCGCAAAACGTGCTGCGTCTTTTGGCATGGAGATTATCGGCCACGATCCTTTTGTTGCCGCCGCTCTCGCCCGTGAAGCAGGCGTGCAGCTGGTCACAGTCGATGAACTGTTCAGCAAAGCAGATTATTTGACCCTGCATGTCGGCCTGACACCGCAGACGACCGGCATCATCAATGAAGCCCGCCTGGCCACCATGAAGAAGGGTGTCCGCATTATTAATTGCGCGCGCGGTGAATTGATTGAGGACGCAGCCCTGGTCGCTGCGATCAAGAGCGGCCACATTGGCGGCGCGGCGCTCGATGTCTTTGTGAAAGAGCCACTGAAAGACTCGCCCTACTTCAACGTGGAAAATGTCATTCTCACGCCGCATATCGCCGGTTCTACCAACGAAGCACAGGAAGCTGTCGGCATTCAGATAGCGCGGCAGGTGCGCGACTATCTGAAGCTTGGCGTCGTGCAGCATGCCGTGAACATGCCATCGCTCAGCCACGAAGAGTATCTCGAATTGTCGCCGTTTCTCGAGATGGCCGAAAGCCTCGGCACTTTTCTCGCGAGCATCTCGACCGGCACAGGAAGCGTCGAGAGTGTCAGCCTTTCTTATAACGGTAAGCTCGCCACGGCCAAGACAGATTTAATCAAGAATGCCGCACTCAAAGGGGTGCTGGGCCATTCGGAGAACGTGAATCGCATCAACGCAGCCTCGGTCGCCGAAGAGCGCGGCGTGCGCGTGCACGAGACTAAAAAAGAGCAGGCGACCGGTGGTGCGGGCAGTATCCTCAAGCTGGAGCTGCATACCAGTGCCGGTCACTCGGAAGCGACCGCGACCGTGCTTCACGCCACATCGCCGCGACTGCTGTCGTGCGATGGCATTGATATTGAAGCGCCGCTGCATGGCACGCTGCTCTTCATTCGCAACCAGGATGTGCCCGGCGTCATCGGCCGCATCGGTACGATTCTCGGCGATCACCGGGTCAACATTGCCAACTTTGCGCTGGGCCGTGATCATCGGCAGTCGAAGACTGAAGCCCTGGCGGTCATCCAGATCGATGGGGCCATCTCACCTGCAGTGCAATCATCGCTTGAAGCAGTGGAAGCGATCACGCAGGTCCGGACCGTGCAACTGGCGACAGCCTAAAGGCTGCAGGCATACGATTTCACTCGCAGCCCCTACAATAGAAGCAACGCAATCTCGCAACGGCAACAGGGAGTAACAGCAGTGCCGCTTTACGAATATCAGTGCAAGCAGTGTGGCCATCGCTTTGAAAAGATCCAGAGCTTCAGCGCGCCGGAGATCAAGGAGTGCCCCACCTGCAAAGGCGAAGTGGAGAAGCTGATTTCTGCGCCATCCTTCCAGTTCAAAGGCTCCGGCTGGTATGTGAGCGACTACGGTAAAGGCGGAGCAGCAGGTTCAAACACCAGGCCGGATAAGTCGAACAAAGGCGAGGGTTCTTCCGGTGGTTCATCTTCCGAAGGGTCCTCTTCCAAGGGCGAAGGATCATCCGGCTCCGGGGAGAGCAAGAGCTCAGGAGAGACTAAGTCCTCAGGCTCTTCTTCCGATGGCGGATCGTCGTCAGGAAGCGGCAGTTCCACGCCAGCAGCTCCATCGTCAGGAGCATCATCGAGCAAGAAAGATTAAGTAGGGCTTTCGCCATAGAGAGGCTAGGGGGCATCCGCTCCGAGCCTCTCTCGTTGTTACTTCGAAGGCTTTTTCGTTTTAGCCTTCTTGGCAGCGGCTTTTTTGACGGTGGCTTTCTTGGTGGTCGCTTTCTTGGCTGCAGCCTTTTTGACGGTGGCTTTCTGCTTGCCCTTTTTCGCAGCGGCTGAGGTTGCGGGTGGTGGTGGTACTTTCTTGCCCGCCCGTCGTGCCTCCGACAGCCCGATGGCAATGGCTTGTTTCGGGTTCGTGACCTTTTTGTTGCTGCGGCCGGAGGTAAGCTTACCCTGCTTCATCTCCCGCATTTCTGTCTCTACCTGCTTCGACGCATCCGCACTGTACTTCTTGGCACTGGTTTTCTTTGTCGCCATGTTGCCTCCATCACGCTCGCTTCAACACGCCTGCAGGAAATTGCTCTAGCCGACGGAAGCGACTGCCGGCAGTATCTCTTTCACATCCACCCACTGTGTCGGATACTCGCCGGTATAACAGGCGACACAGTAGCCCATCTGTGGACCTGCGCCGCACGCCCTTTCAAGTCCATCGAGTGACAGGTAGCCAAGCGAATCGGCCTCGATAAACTGGCGTATCTCTTCAACCGTATTGTTCGCGGCAATCAGGTCCTTCTTGCTTGGGGTATCGACCCCGTAGAAGCAGGGCGATACGGTCGGCGGGCAACTGATGCGTAAATGCACTTCCGTCGCGCCCGCGGCACGGACCATGCGAACGATCTTGCGGCTGGTCGTTCCGCGGATGATCGAATCGTCGATCAGGATGATGCGCTTGCCCGCGAGCAGATTACGGACCGGGTTGAGTTTGAGGCGGACGCCGAAATCGCGTACGCGCTGCTCCGGCTCGATAAATGTGCGGCCAACGTAATGGTTGCGGATGAGGCCGAAGCGAAAGGGAAGGCCGCTCTCGGCTGCGTAGCCGATGGCAGCGGTGACGCCGGAGTCAGGCACAGGCACGACGAGGTCAGCTTCAACGCCGGATTCGCGTGCCAGCTGACGGCCCATCTGCTCGCGGCTATCCTGCACCCAGCGGCCATAAATGCGGCTGTCGGGACGCGCAAAATACACATGCTCAAAGATGCAGCTGGACTGCGGGATTCCAGTCGAATACTTGCGCGTCGTAATACTGCCATCGCGCGAAACCATCACCAGTTCGCCGGGCTCGACATCGCGTTCATAGCGTGCGTGCAGCAGGTCAAACGCACAGGTTTCCGAGGCAAACACAATCGTATCCGGACCGTTGTCGTTCAAGATGCGACCCATCGACAGCGGCCGGAAGCCGCGTGGATCGCGGGCGGCAAAGATGCGGTCGCGCGTCATCATGACAATTGAGAACGCACCCTCGACCTGGCCGAGCGAATCAGCGATGGCATCGACCAGCGTCGTTTCCCGGGAGTGGGCGATCAACTGCAAAATGATTTCAGAGTCGCTGGTGGTCTGGAAAAAAGCGCCTGACCGTTCGAGGCGGGAGCGTACTGTTCCAAGATTGACCAGGTTGCCATTGTGCGCGATGGCAATCAGCCCCTTGGTCGAATCGACGCGGATCGGCTGGGCATTCAGCAGGGCCGAATCGCCGGTCGTCGAATATCGCGTGTGACCAATGGCCATGTCACCGGTCAGCTTGCTCAGGACGTCATCCGTGAAGATGTCCGCGACCAGCCCCATGCCTTTGATGTTCTGCAAATTCGTACCATCTGCGACCGCGATGCCTGCCGACTCCTGGCCGCGATGCTGCAGAGCGTAGAGCCCCATGTATACCTGGCGCGATGCATCCGCGTGTCCGCTGATGGCAACAACGCCACACTCTTCGCGAAGTTTATCCGGGTCATAGCGTGACTCGGAACCAATTTCGCTTAGGGGAGATGGGCCACCCTGGCCCGGGTAGACGCCGTCTATGCCGTTGCTGAAACCTTCATACATCAAGGCCCGGCTCAAGCGTAGCTCCCGCGCAGGGCGGACTCAAGTGCATTGGCCCATACCTCGCGCAACTCGGTTATGTCCGCATCGATCGCGACGTCGCCGCCTAGAGAAATCTGCACACGATCAGCAACAGTAACGCCGAGACTTAGGGGTCTAAGGACATTTGTATCTTCAACAATCGAAATAATCCGGCTCACGAGTTCTTTAGAGCACGAGATCAGAACCGTCGTCGCACTTTCATTGAATAGCTTCAGCAGGCTTGTCTGCGCCGAGACACGGTCCAGGTCTACCTTGGCGCCGACACCATGTGCGAATGAAGCTTCGGCCAGCGCGACCGCGATGCCACCATCGGACACATCGCGTGCCGAGTGAATCAATTTTTCTTCGGCTAGTCTTGCAAGGCAGATGTGGAGTGCTGCTTCTTCCTCCAGATCAAGCTCGGGCGGCGTGCCCCAGAGACTTTTCAGGATCGACTTGGCGAAGGTCGACGAGCCGAAGGAGCGATCTGAATTATTGGTGACAGCGGCCGCGGGCTGCAGCAGAAGAATAGCGTCGCCCGGCTGCTTGAAGTCAGCACCAACCGCCTTCGTCACGTCTTCAATGATGCCGACAATCCCAATCACGGGCGTGGGATAGATACCTTCGCCGCGGGTCTCGTTGTAGAGCGAAACATTGCCGCCGGTGATGGGCGTACCAAGCGCAATACAAGCCTCGCTGATGCCGTCGATAGCCGACGAGAGCTGCGCCATGATCTCCGGCTTTTGCGGGTTGCCGAAGTTGAGGCAATTTGTTGCAGCCACGGGCACCGCGCCGGTACAGGCGACTTTCCGCGCCGATTCCGCAACAGCGAGCGATGCTCCGAGTTTTGGATCCAGGTAACACCAGCGGCCATTGCCATCAAGCGCCATCGACAGGCCGCGAGCGGTTCCCTTTACCCGCATCACGCCGCCTTCGTTGCCCGGCCCCTGCACAGTGTTGGTCTGCACCATCGAATCGTACTGTTCATACACCCAGCGTTTGCTGCAAATGTTCGAACTGGCGAGCAGGGCTTTCAGGTCAGCCTTGTGGTCGCGGATTTTATCCATCTCGGCCCTGATCTCAAGCGACGGCGTAAGCGGCGCCGGCGAGAGCCATACACCCACCGGCCGGTGGTAGAGAGGCGCATCGTCGGTCAGCGACTGGTTAGGAATATCGGCTACCAGCTCGCCATGGTGGCGAATTTTCAGACGGGACTCGGCGACGACTGTGCCGACGATAGTCGCGTCAAGCCCCCACTTGGCGAAGACTCGCAGGACTTCATCCTCGCGGCCTTTATCGGCGACCAGCAGCATGCGTTCCTGGCTCTCCGACAGCATGATCTCGTAAGAGTTCATGCCGCTTTCGCGTTGCGGCACCAGATCAAGTTCGACGTCGAGACCGACACCGCCGCGCGCGCCCATTTCGCAGGTCGAGCAGGTCAGGCCGGCCGCGCCCATGTCCTGGATACCGACGACTGCGCCTGTGCGCATGGCTTCAAGGCAGGCCTCGAGCAGCAGCTTCTCCATGAATGGATCGCCCATCTGCACGTTTGGCCGCTTCTGCTCCGAGCCTTCGGTAAACTCTTCGCTGGCCATGGTCGCGCCATGGATCCCGTCGCGGCCAGTCTTGGCGCCGACGTAGATCACCGGGTTCCCCACACCGGTCGCCTTGCCATAGAAAATTTCGTCTTTACGGACCAGTCCAAGGGCAAAAGCATTCGTCAGGGGATTGCCCGAGTAGCACGCTTCAAAACGCGTCTCCCCACCCAGATTGGGCACGCCAAAACAGTTGCCATACGAGGCCACACCGCTGACAACACCTTCGACAATCGAATGGTTCTTGCGGATATGTTCAGCAGACGGCTCTTCTTCACCCTCAACCAGGGGACCGAAGCGCAGCGAATCCATGATCGCCAGCGGTCGAGCGCCCATGGTGAAGATGTCGCGCAGAATGCCGCCAACACCGGTCGCCGCGCCCTGAAACGGCTCGATATAAGAGGGGTGATTGTGGGACTCGATCTTGAAAGCGCAGGCCCAGCCATCGCCAATGTCGATGATGCCCGCATTTTCGCCAGGACCCTGCACGACCAGCTTGCTTTCGGTAGGCAGACGCTTGAGGTGGACGCGCGACGACTTGTAGGAGCAATGTTCACTCCACATCACGCTGTAGATTCCTAATTCCGTAAGACTGGGCGTGCGGCCGAGCGCATCAAGAATGCGCTGATACTCTTCGGCTGTAACACTGTGCTGCGCCAGAAGCTCAGGAGTGATAGTGACTGGAGTAGGGGCCACGGCAAGCGACTCAGATTGCATAGCGTTAACAATATTGTCGCACGCGCGACTGCCATCGCGATTTGCCATGAAGGCGGACCCGCTTCGCAACGGTCTTAGCCGAGTGGGTTTGCCAAAAGATCGGACTAGCCATGGAAAGATCCGGTCAATTACCTAAAGCAGCGCGGACGGCGCGGATATGCTCCGGTCCGGTCCGGCAGCATCCACCGATCCAGTCAGCACCGGCGTCGCGCCACTGCCGCGTCAGGTTTCGCCAGGCGGCTGGTTCAGCTTCCGGCTCAGGCGTCCCTGCACTCCTCCAGCAACGATTGACCGCATCCCACTCCTCCCCGGAGTTGGGATAAACGGCGATCTTTTTGGTGGAGACGGCCCGCAAACGGCGGACGAGCGGTTTCACGAATACCGGCGAGAGACAGTTGATCCCGATCGCAACAATTTGTTCGCACGGCTCCAGGAAGGCAGCACATGCGGTGAGATCTTCGCCATGCGCCGTCTTCGATTCATCGCGACAGCTAAAGCTGATGGCTGCCGCGATGTCGGGCGCGCCGGCAAGGGCTGCGACAATGGCGCGGGCTTCATCGAGCGACGGGACGGTCTCGAAGAGGATAAAGTCTGCGTGGGTCGTGGCCAGCGCACGAATCCGCCGCAGGTGGAATGCCGTCAGCTGGGCCTGATCAATGGCATAGTTCCCGTGATACTCGGCCCCGTTGTGCAGGGCTGCGCCGTACGGTCCAAGTGAAGCAGCCAGCCAGACAGGTCGCCGGTACTTTTTATGGAAGGTAGAACAGGCACGTTCCGCCAAGTGCACCGAGAGTCGCATCGCTTCTACAGCTTCAGCGTCGCCCAGACCGATCTCCCGAAAACCTTCCATGGACAGCTGGTAGCTGGCGGTGGAAATGCAATCCGCGCCAGCGAGCAAGTAGGCCAGGTGCAGCGCCTCAATCTTCTCCGGCGTCTCGCGCAGCACATGCCCGGACCAGAGTGGACCGGAAATATCACAGCCGGCGGCTTCAAGTTCAGTCGCCAGGCCACCATCAAGAACACGAAGACCGCTGAGGTCAAGTTGACGTCGAGGTTTCATCGGCAGGATTTTAACGCTTCCATGGTGCAACTAGACAGATGATTCGGCCCTCGTCCGAAGCCATTTCATCAGGGCCAATAACTTCAGCGTTCCATGAGCACCCGTAAGTCACCTTACAGAACTTATCTTTTGATAGATTGCCTACTAAGTTTGGAATAGGTTAAGGGCTGACGATCAATCTGGATTCGTCCATTCACCGGAGCATGAACTTCAGAGGTAGCAATCAATCGTGTCGGATCAAAGAGTCGAAGAAGCCAGCGATGGCTGGATGCAAAGCTCGAAGCGGGAGCCATTGGCCAAGGCTGCGGACTGGATGTTTCTGCAGCCGTCGATTCTTGACCAGATGCATGACTCCATCATTGTTACTGATCTTGAAGGCATCGTGACCGGGTACAACCGGGCTGCGTCGGAGCTTTACGGCTACTCGCGCGTTGAATTGATCGGTAAAAGTGTCTCGATTCTCTATCCGGAAGAAGACCGCAACTTTTTCAGCCAGCAGGTCGTTCCGGCCGTCAAAGCGACCGGGGAATTTCGCGGTGAACAGCGGAAGCGCACGCGATCCGGGGATACGATCTACATCCACCTGTCGATCACTCTCCTGGGGGACGGCGAAGGTGAGCCCGTGGGCATGCTTGGTTTCTCCGTCAACGTGACGCAGCAGAAGCTGGGCGACCTCGCCATCAAGCGTTACGAAGATATAGAGCATCAACTGCATGCCGAACGTGCGGACAACACGATGATGCGCTTGTTATTTACCGCCGTTGAACGGGCTGAGGATGTTTTTCTGATCACGGAAGCGGAGCCTGTTGACCTGCCGGGACCGCGCATCCTCTATGTCAACCAGGCATTCGAGAAGATGACCGGTTACACCGCGCAGGAAGTGATCGGGCAGACGCCGCGCATACTGCAGGGGCCAAAAACAGAGCGCGCTGCTCTTGACCGCATCCGAAAAGCTCTCAAGTCCTGGCAGCCCGTACGTGTGGAAATGACAAACTATCGCAAGGATGGCTCGGAGTTTACCGTGGACCTGTCGATTGTGCCCATTGCTGATGAAAAAGGCCGGTGGACGCACTGGATGGCCATCCAGCATGATACGACCGAGCAGAAGATCCTTCGGGATGAGCTCGCCAGTAAGGAATCGAGGTTGCATTTCCTTACTGAATCCATCCCGCACCTGCTCTGGACCTCGAACAAAGATGGTATGTGCGCGTTTGTCAGTCAATCGTATGCGCGTTTTCTGGGCGTGGAACCAGGCGACTGCTATGGCGAAGGCTGGTACCAGTTTATCCATCCGGAAGATGTGGCCCGCGCCGGTTCAGTCTGGAAAGAAGCGGTTGAGCAGCAGCATACGTTGATCGTAGAGTACCGTCTGCGCCGCTACGATGGCGAGTACATATGGTTTCTGCATCGGGCCGTGCCGCGGATCAGTGACAGTGGCAAAACACTGGAATGGATTGGCAGTTCGACAGACATCGAGCAGCAGAAACGTACGGAAGAAGCGATCCGCCAGACAGAAAAGCTGGCAGCTGTCGGCCGCCTGGCCTCCAGTATCGCGCACGAAATCAACAATCCGCTTACCTCGGTGACAAACCTGCTTTATCTGCTCAGTTCGCAGCAATCCCTGAACAATACTGCCAGGGAGTATGTGCGGACCGCACAGGAAGAGTTGTCGCGGGTGACTGAGATTACGACGCAGACCCTACGTTTTCACAATCAGTCCACGGCAGCGGCACCTACCCGCATCGCGGAAGTTCTCGATTCCCTGCTGGCCTTTTATCGCCCGCGTATCTCTTCTGCTGAGATCACGGTTCGACGCGAATATGAGCGCACCGAACAGCTTACCTGCTTTGCCGGAGACATTCGGCAGGCCTTTTCAAACCTGATCGGGAACGCCATCGAGGCGTGTACACAGGGTGGAAGACTACGGGTCCGTTTGCGTCCCTCCGTTTCCTGGAAGCATCGCAAGCATCGAGGCGTGCGTATCACCATCGCGGACACGGGACGTGGGATTCCGAAAGCCGTGATGAAGCGTATTTTCGAGCCCTTTTATACAACCAAGGGCATTACCGGGACTGGACTTGGCCTATGGATCACGAAGGATCTAATCGCTAAACATGATGGCAGAATCTCGATCAGGAGTTCCACCCGACCCGGCCAGTCAGGAACGGTGATTTCCCTTCTTCTCCCCTTTGAGCCAAAGCATAGTCTTGAGCCCGGCTAAAGCTTAATTCCCGGTTTACTGTGACACTTCGCTCGATCGGCAGCTTGGTCCTGCTCGCCAAAATCTCGATCGTAAGCTCTTTTCGCTGCACACCTGAGAGCCATCTTGAAGCGAGGGCTCATCGTGCATAGGCGACCACGGTGATAAGGTTCCGCAACTCCTGCGCAGCGCGGACCTCGCTTCGCGACCACGGCCGCGCCTGGCCTTTTACCTCTTCTTTCCAGATTTCAAAGGATTTCCGCGGACTCAGTCGAAAGCCGTCGTCTGAAGCCAGCACCGGCTTCTCCGGATTGCCGCCCCATTGAACGGTCTGTGCTACTTCCGGCCGGAAGAAGAGTACATAGGCTGCTGGATCCTGTTCAATCTGTAGGGCGATCAGCCCCGAAGCGGTAGCCCGCATGCTCTCCGTCAAGGGGAAGTGGTTCTTGAGTGAGCCTGTTACGAAGCTGCTACGCATGCCAGCTTTTTGGAGAGCCTCCACTATCGTCATGATGTCTTCATAGCCAGGTGTGTTCCCCAGCATATGTGCCTTCTCACCCTGCACGATGGCCGCTCCCTCTGAGGGGATCAGGTCCATCAGATTCGGGGAAGAATTAACGAGGCCAAGCAGGGTTTGAGGGGCGTTCGCCATCAACTCCAGAAACTTGGCCTGCGTGACCGTTGCATGCGCCTGGTAGCTGGACTCCAGCATCATCTCTCGACGGCCGATTTCGCCGGAGAGTACCTGCCCGATAAAGGTACAGGCCTTACGTAATTCATAGGGAACGAAGGCAGGGGAAAAATGGTGGCACGCGATCAGGCCCCAGAGTCTTCCTTCTCGAATGATCGAGATTGACATGGATGCGGTCACGCCCATGTTCTGCAGGTATTCGCAATGAATCGCCGATACACTGCGAATGCCGGTGAAGGTCATGTCTGCAGGCCGGTGCGTGTCGGGATTGATCGCAGGAATAATGGGAACAGGCGTGTAAGTCGCATCCACAATGATTCGAATGGGATTAAGGACGTAGAGCCTTCGAGCCTGTTCCGGAATATCACTTGCGGGATACCACAGGCCGAGAAATGGCTCGACATTTTCCGCTTTGGCCTCGGCGACGACTTCACCCTCGTTATTCTCGGCGAAGCGATAGATCATGACACGGTCAAAGCCGGTCGTCTCCCTGACTCCAAGGACCGCTTCGTTCAACAACTCTGAGAGAGTAGGCGACACATGCAGCTTGTTCGTGAGACTCGGGACCCTGTTATAGAAATCGAGCGACCTCGCCTTTTCTGAAAGCGCGGTGGACTCAAGTTCCAGGTAGGAAAAGCTGTCATATCTATGAACAAAACCATCCAGCTTTCCCATCCCGTTTCTGGAGGAGAGATCGAGTTCTACCGGGTTATGGTCTTGCGGGTCAACAGAGTTGAGGGCGAAGCGAACTTTCTCGACCTGCTCCGGAGTGAGGAAACCTGAGAGGTCCTGGCCTAGCAGGCGGTCGGCAGGAATGCCGAGAAAAAGGCCGACATTCTCACTCACCTGCACAATTCGTAACTCCGGTTCACGCAGCACGAAGAGCAGCCCATGCGGCTGGATCGCGCCCGGAATGTGGATGGGCTCTCGCGCGCAATTATCAAGGTCGACGACCTCATCGCTCATCTTGTCAGGGTGCTCTCTACGGGCATCTGTAGTCCTTGTTGAAAAGCATGAAACATCGCTATCGCGGCAGTCACGGCTAGATCGGCCTGGACGGCATGCTGATCGAGAACTGCCGTAAAACGCTTCCACACTGCGCCGGTTTGTGGGCCGCTGCCGTAAAAGAAAGCCGCGCCGCTATCGCAATCCAGATGGAGGGTCTGCTGAATCTGACGGTAGATCAATTGTCCTCCGAGAGCCGACCCTTCGACGACGTAGAGTGCGCCCAGGATTGAACTGAGGTTGTGCAGGTCAGGGAGTGCAGGGGCAGGCCCCGGGATCGTGCCGGCATCTATACCCAGTGCGCGGAGGTCGCGCTCCAGCAACGTGACTTTGCTTTCATACGCCTGCGACACTCGGTCAAAAATGGAAGCGCCCTGCTGCTTCAACAATTCTTCGAACGGTCGGTAGATGTACAGGTAGCGAAGCAGGAGTTGACGATAACTTGAGATGGAGTCTAGCGCGGCACCGAGGTCAATCGACGCCTCAAGCTGCGCATGCAGTTCCCGGGTCTGATCGCGGAGTATGGAGAGGGTGGGGATGCAGGTTTCGTTTCTGCTCCATGTGCCTGCAATTCAGCAGGCATCGATGGAGCCTTCAAAGGTCCGCGTGTCTCAGCAGCGCGAATTGTGACCGAGAAATCCTACGAAGTGCGATCGGAATTATAGCGACAGCCAAGAGCACTCGTTAGAACTGCACGCAGGATAGCACTCGAAGCTTCGAGCAACTGTTCGATCTCGCACGAAGTCAACGCTGACCGTCTTGGCAGGTGGTCGAGACTGGCCAGGCAGTGCTGGCGCCTCCAGTCAGCAGGGCGGCAGCTTAGGATCAATCCCGCCTCTCTATCCCCTGGGCCCACGGGCCTACACGGACGGCGAGTTTGCTGGTACACTTGCAGAGACGCTGAGGGCCCACCAGGAGCCCGTACTTGATGCGTTCACCTGCAGTGCTATGCCGAGATCAATGGCAGGGCCGCAACTAATCAACACATCGGGGAGTGGCTCAGCCTGGTAGAGCACCTGGTTCGGGACCAGGGGGTCGGAGGTTCGAATCCTCTCTCCCCGACCAATCTTTACCGTCACTTACCTCTTCCATACCAAGCACTATTTCCTGCTTTGTGTCGTGGTTTGTGTCGTGACCTTCCGTTGAGCCATTTTGCGCGGAGCGACGCACCAATCTATCAAGCGCATGTCGCTTAAGATCCATTCGAATGTGGGAGTAATGCTCCATCATTTCTTTCGAGACGTGACCCGCAATCGCCATGATTGTCGCATCGCTTGCTTCTGACTCTGCTAGTTCTGTAATCGCATGGTGACGAAGATCGTGAAATCGTAGTGTAGGTAATCCCGCAGCCGTCCGGAGGCTTCTCCAGGCAGAGCGCCAGCTCTTCTGCGACTTGCTCGGATCGATGTCGCCGTTCTCGCAAGCAGGAAAAACGAAATGAATGGGTGTATCGGTCCAAGCTGAGAAGCGCGACTGCGGAGAGACTTTAGTACAGTGAACGCCTCCTCGTTCAGCGGAATGACACGCTGCCCCGCCTTCGTCTTGCTCTTTACAATCATGATCGATCGATCGAGTAAATCCACATCGTGCCAATGAAGACCCTTGATCTCACAACTTCGCATCGTCGTATTTAGCGAGAGGATCATCGCCGCTTGTGCGTTCTGCCATTCCGGCTTTGTAGCAGCAGTTCTCGTAAGCTTGAGCTTCTCGTCAATAGTCATGGCTCGACCGATGTGGTTGGTGGTCGGGAGTGGATTGATGTCCTCGGCGAAAACCTGCCACAGTCTTGCGCGCTTCATCGTACCGCGAAAAACTCGAAGCTCCAGATTGATCGTCTTATTTGCAATGCCAGCAGTCTTGCGATCCGAGATGTACCTGCGCACCATGTCGACCGAGATTTTGTTCAGTCTCGTATCGCCGAACGCGGCGCACAGCGGCTTAGGCCGTTCTCGTTCAGTCTGGGCGCTCTTGCCCGCGAGGTCGGGTGCTGCTCGCTTGCTCACCAAGCCACCTTGCGTCTCGGACCTTGCTTTCTGACCCTAACGCGAAGGTTGGACCCTTGATGCCAATGGCATCAATTCAGGGCGCAGGCGTACCCTCAGCGAGATGCTTCTGCGGTTCGTCAATGACTCGTTTTGTTGCACTCTTTCAAAACAGTACGGCGCGCTCCTACTCTGAGGAAAATGGCTCCTTTTGTCCTCGCAGGATAAACGCGGTGGTTATCGATGGCAATCGTCTTGGCTGCACATGCATCTGGCGGCAAGGAGCATGGACTGTCTTGGCGAAGGCAGAAACCGCAAACGGCAATGTCTTTCTCATGGCGCGGAGCATACCATAAGCCAGTCCGGCGTTGGATTACGTGACAGCCGCAGCCTATCAGGCGAAGTCTTTTTTCGCTTGAGGGCGCAGCTTCCCCAGGTTCTTCCGTTTTTACGGATCCTCAAGTCGTGAGAACGTTGGTCATGGCGAAGAAGCAAGAGAAGAGGTCGGAAGAGACAGCGCCCAGTAGAACGGCTTTGACGACCATAATAGGGGCGGTCCTATCTGGGATATTAAGCCGTATTGATGGACGGCCCTTGCGTTTGCAAATCATGGCCGCTACGACCGCAGTGCTAATGGGTGCATGCTGGGCAGCGTGGCCGAAGATCGGTCACAGGCGCGCTTTTGCGAAATATCGTCCAACCTGGGGCGGTCTGGCAATGTCGGTCATCTTCATCTTGGTTGTGCTGGTCTATCTTCCTGCCCTGACTGGGAGATGGCTTCTTGATCCATCGACCATCGACAACGGTCAAGACAACAAGACTGTCAGTTCCGATGGAAAACTGCTCAGCGGTGAGCAATTACAGATGATCGACAAAATCGCGCTAGATCTCGCGGTGAAGCTTGGACGGACGATGGTGGAAAAGAAGAACCTGGATAAAAAGGTCAATAAGGAACTAGACCGGCGTGGAGTGCCCATAAAAGTCGAGTTCACGGACGCATATGTCAAACGGCTTAACATTCGAACTCACGTCGGAGCGGTTGGTTTTTCTGGTACAAACGCACATGCCGATCATGTGTATGCCAATGTCCACTCGGGGAACACTGGCATAGTAGTTAGCGGCCAAGACAACACGGTAAACAACCCGGTTGTGAACAACATCGAACAGGCTCCAGGTTCTGAGTTCAATCAAAACTTAACCACACCGGATCCCGCACCTTCGGCTCCGCCACAATGATTAGCTAACTCTTGAAGCTTTTTGGGAGCTGAAGTCGATGCTGCGTTAAGCCATTCGCCATTCAGACTTGTGTCGTACCTTGTGTCGTAACCTAGTCATAGCTGCCCGTATTGAGCCGTACTTATCGGTGTCGCGTGATGTAAAGTGAAGCAGAAGCAAAATCCCATAAAGTCAAGCGGCTGAGAGAGGTAGAGGCCATACTGGCGTGTTCTATATCAATCTAACTTCTTGCGCTCTGTGAATTCGGGACCAGGGGGTCGGAGGTTCGAATCCTCTCTCCCCGACCAATCTTTACCGTCACTTGCTCCACCCCATATCAGCCACTGCTTTGGTACCGATTCACATCGAACACATGGCCTTCCAGACCCCTCCCGACGTGCAAGCCAGGCTCCATCTTTTCTCGGGAGACGTACGCTGAAAACGGACTGGGTAAAGTCTACTTGCCCGAGCCGCTTCCACACGTACCTCGACTGCGAACGGCTAGAACAAATGACCTGAAGGTGTAGAGCGAAGATACGATGAACACGCGTCTTTTCGCCAGGAAAAGGCCCACCTGTATCCAGCCAGAAACACCATAGCATCAGGTAATTTGCTCTAGAAGGTGATCTTCAAGCCACCTTGCCCCTTGCGCGGCTGGCTCGAGGTATACGTAATCTGACCGAAGAGCGGATCATCCACATCTGCGGCGGGCTGGCCGAAGGTCGGATGATTGAACGCATTCGATGCTTCGAGCCGGAACTCGATGGAGGCACCCTTGCGCAGACTTTCCAGCGGGAAAACCTTCAATATCGACAGGTCAGTATTGAAGTTATAGGGGGTGCGGACGGCTCCCAGGCTCCGCGGGGCGTTACCGAGGGCATATAGCGGGGGCAATTGAAACACCTGGGGATTGGTGAAGTAGTTATTGATCCAGCCCTTGGCATGGTTGCG
The DNA here is from genome assembly GCA_964658035.1 of uncultured Acetobacteraceae bacterium. Lineage (GTDB taxonomy): Bacteria > Acidobacteriota > Terriglobia > Terriglobales > Acidobacteriaceae. The sequence goes on along the minus strand of CAZZXL010000018.1, from coordinate 9,371 downwards.
ATGCGGTTTGCCCACGATGTTGGGGCGTTGGCCGCCGTAAGTTGGAAGCGAGGTCCCATCATAGGTGGTCATGTTCAGTGGACGGCCCGAGGACGCGCGCCAGACACCGTTCGTCACCCAGCCACCGATCATGGCATCCAGCACTCGCGGCATACTGCTGCCGAAGGTCTTGCCGCGTCCAAGGGGCAGGGCATAAACATAGCTGGCCTGCAAAACGTGAGGAACATCAAAAGTAGAAAGGCTTCTCTCAAGCGAGGGTTTGTTCGGGTCCTGGAGACTGACAAAACTACCGATCCACGAAACGTTATCGTCATCGACGGAAGAATCATCGAAGGATTTGGAAAAGACATACGTCACCAGGAACTGTAAGCCGTTTGAGAAATCCTTCTGCACCCTGAGCTGGGCGGAGTCATAGTTGGAACTGGCAATCGGCGGAACATCCGTTGTCGCCGAAGTAAATTGCGGGTAGGGAAGATTCAACTGGTATTGCTGGACCTGCGGGCTGGAGAGAACACTGTTGGGATCGGTGATGTGGCCGTAGAAAGGATTCGCCACGTAACTCTGCAGAGCAGAGATCTGGTCGGATGAAGCGTTCTCGACCTGGGGCCCCAGAATATTCAGTTGATTGGCGCCGCCGAAATAAAGATGGGTTCCCTTCTTTCCGATGTATTCAATATCCAGTAGGGTTTTCCAGGGTAGCTGTTCCTCGATTCCCAGTGTCCAGGTCTGCTCATAGGGTGTACGAACGACGTTGCGCAGCGGGCCGACGGCGCCATAGCCGATGTCGTTAGCCAGCCCCAGAGACTTTCCTGGAGGAAGAATCAAGCCGTTGGGAAACGGATTGCTCAGGTGCAGATAGGGAGTCGCGCCATCATTTTGATACGTGGTGATCGTACCGGTGCCCTGGCTGTACCCCTGTGTTCCATAGGCTCCCACACCATTCGCACCGGATCGCGACTGGGCGAAGTAAACACCGTAGCCGCCGCGAATCACGGTCTTCGGGGAAACATGGAAGGCCATGCCGAAGCGCGGCTGGACATCTTTCCAATCCGTATCCGTGATGGTGCGCTGTTTGGAACTGGCGAAGACTTCGCCCCCGGTCAGTTGCCCCAGTCCGGACACCTGCAGCGGCGAGATGGCGTTCGGATCAAACCAGTTCTGGCGATTGTACCGATCTGTCCTCGGCTGAGAGACGTCATAACGCAGACCCAGGTTCAGCGTCAGATTTTCGGTAGCTTTCCAGTTGTCCTGGAAATAGCCGGCAAATTGATAGTTTTGTGTCGCCGGCTCCATCTGGATCTGGTAGAAGCCGCCTAGATTCGGAGAGCCCATCATGAACGTGGCCATCGCATCCCCACCGCAGGTCTGTACGCCATTGGGGCATTGCGCCGTACCTCCTTCGTCGAAGCTGAAGGTGCCATTGGGAGCATTCGTCTGCAGGTAGTTCATCTGGTGCAAACGTCCCTCGAATCCGAATTTCAGTTCCTGCGGCCCCACCTGCTTGGTCAGCGCAATCGTAAGTTGCCCGGTATCCTGACCCTGCTTGTAGTTCCCATAGGGGTCTGAACCCATGCTGGTATATCCCGCGGACAAATAGCCTCCCTGGATAAACATGGACGGAACCCCGGTAAAACCTTCGGTATTCAGGTAAGACGGAAAGCCCAACGTACTGAGCGGATCGGGGACATTGGTTGCGCCGGTCGGCGGGTAGGTTTCAATCTTCTCCATACCGCGGGTAAAGCCGAAGGTGATATTCAGCAGCAGGGTTGGACTGAACGTGTGCGTATCCACAATCGAGACCAGGTGCGTATGACTCTGGTTCGGGCCTCCCGCGCAGGGATCAACGAAGTTTCCGAAGCAGTTATAAGGAACATTCCAGCTCCAGTCCTGTGAGTACTTAGCGCTTAACAGGTTGGCCTGTGTCATTTGATAATCGAATTTGACATCGTATTGGTGGTTTTGCGTAAGAGTAGATCCGCTCTTGACCCAGTTGTCATAGATCCAGCCGTTATCTCCCGCGCTGCCCGCGATATTGGGCTTGGGGTATAACTGCATCATTTTCCGAGCGACAGGATCGATCAGATTGCCCGGACCGGATCCTAATTGAAACGGCGTTCCAACCAGCTTGGAATTTCCAGGACTGGCATATTTCGCAACGTTGTTGAAAGGGATATAGGCCGAGCGAACAGCTCCCTGCAGATCGGAACTGTACGTACCGGAATAGGGATCCCAGATCTGTCCTTGGACAACGGAGCAAACTCCGGCAGGACTAAAGCTGCCCCCATTTGCCGTGCACACTTCACCGAAGTCGCCACTTCGTTCAGGGATAGTAGGAACGCCGGCCTGATTGGTGCCCGCATTGCTTTGAATATTTCCGTCGTAGTCGCCAAAGAAAAACATCTTGTTTTTCCGGATTGGACCGCCGATGGTGAAGCCGAAGTTATTGCGGTGATCGGCAGGAATCGGCACGTCATAGAGATTGTTAAACCAGTTGTTTGCATCGAGAAGCGTATTGCGGAGAAAGTCATACGCACTGCCGTGAATGGTGTTGGTTCCCGACTGCGTGATCATGTTGACAATCGAGCCCCCCGAGAAACCAAACTCGGCACTGAAATTGGACTGCTGGACCTTGAACTCTTCTACCGACTCCACAGAGGGTGTATAGCTGAGCTGCGTGATCCCGCCGTTGGGCTCGAAGTTGGTAATGGTGGCGCCATCCATCAGGACGTCCGCTGTGGCAGGACGGCCGCCGTTCGAAACAAAATCGGTACCGGTGCAACTGATGCTGCACTGGTCATCGACCCCGGTGACGCCGGGCGCCAGGGCAACCAGATCCAGCACGTAGCGGTCGGTCAACGGCAGATTCTCAATGAACGTACGGTTGATCACCTGGCCAGTGGTGGCGTCCTCGGTCTGCAGAGTACTGCTCTGCGACTGGACTTCCACGGTCTCGCTTGCATTCGCGACCTTCAGCTTCAGATTCGCGGTGACGTGCGCATTTACATCTACTGTGACGCCTGTCCGCTCAACTTTCTCGAAGCCTGCCATCAGGGCAGTCAGGTTATAAGTCCCGGGCGGAATGGACGGAAACAGGTAAGTGCCCTCTTTGTCCGAAGTAATGTTGAAGGTAAATCCTTTTTTCTGATCGACGAGGGTAAGCTTCACGCCGGGCACCGCTGCGCCGGTCACATCCAGCACGGCGCCGGTCACGCTCCCGAAGTAACCCTGGCCGAGGAGCATCAGCGGGAAAGCAAGCAGAACGGTGAAAAACAAAACGTTTAAATACCGTCGATACTGCTTTGTTGTCATTCCAAGACTGAACATGGAGAGCATACCCTCTTCTAGTTTTCTGAGATGTTGCCCGACGTGGGGCCTGGAGAACCTCGGGACACGAACTGAGAAGTGACAAGTTCCAAGCATTGAAACGTATGAATGGATATGTCTGGATACCACTGTGAACTAGCAGAGTCAAGAAAAAGCTCAAACGATTGCGACTCCGCAGTTTGCCCGTCCCGCCCAGCCATCCCGGAAGCGTCGGACTAAAGACGCTTACCGCTCTTGTTATCAGGCCCACTTTTGAGCCGAACTAAGTATCCCCATACGAGCAAGTAATTTCCAGGACGACGCCGCGAACTTACTGCAACAAGTGCTAAGAGGAATCAGGCCGGTGCAGGACCGATGGGCAGGCGAATCCATTTCTTCTATGGACAGTGCAAAGGAGCAGTGATAGCTTCTTTGCAGTATCCAAAGGAAGAGCATGGCATCTGAAAAGAGCGAAGTCTTGCAGGGAACACTGGATATGATGGTGCTCAAGACGCTGCAGGCGCTGGGCCCCTTGCATGGTTTTGGGATTGCCCGGCGCATCGAGCAGCTGAGTCACGATGTGTTGACGCTGAACGAGGGCACTGTTTATACCTCGCTGCTCCGACTGCAACAAAAGAGCTGGATCACCAGTGATTGGGGCGTCTCCGAAAATAATCGGCGCGCCCGCTTCTACAGCATCACCAGGCGTGGGCTGAAGCAGCTTGCAGTCGAAACCGAGAACTGGGAGCGCATCGCGGCTGTGATCGGCCGGGTACTCGCGCTTGAGGCAAAGGCCTAGCCATGGTCGAACGGATCCTTACCCTGTTGGCAAAGTTTAAGGCGCTCTTCGCGCAGACAAGTGCGGGCGCCGCCTTCGATGAAGAAGTGCAGACACATCTCGACATGCTCCAGAAAAAGCTTGAGCGCGAAGGGATGAGTGCACAGCAGGCAGAGTATGCGGCACGACGCCAATTCGGCAATACAACACTTCTGCAACAGCAACAGAGAGAATCAAGGACCACGATGTTCTTTGCAAACATAAGCCGGGATCTACGGTATGGTGTGCGGCAGCTGGCGAAGACGCCGGTCTTTACAACGGTATGTATCTTGACGCTCGCGCTGGGTGTGGGCGCGAATACAGCTGTCTTCAGCGTGACGCATGCCGTCCTGTTGAAGATGTTGCCTGTGCAGGACGCCTCGCGTGTCTTCTATGTCCACACCAACGGATGGCCGAATGGGGCCTCGCAGACCGGCGACGCCAACACTTCCTTTGCCTATCCAACCTACCGAGCCCTACGCGAGCAGGGTGGATTCGAGGACGTGATCGCCTACATTCCCATGTCATTCAGCGGCAAGGCCCCGGTGCGCGTGGGCCCAGTCCCGGAGGAGGCCGCAGGGGACATGGTAAGCGGCAACTACTTCAGTGGACTGGGCGTCGGCACGGCCCTGGGCCGCGGCTTTACACAACAGGATGAGGACGACCATGCCGCCGTCACCGTGATCAGCGAGAACTTCTGGGCAACGCACTTTGGCCGCAGCCGCGACGTACTGGGAAAGCCACTTTATATCAAGTCCGTTCCGTTCACCATCGTCGGGGTGGCGGCGAAGGGCTTCGAAGGAACCGAGGGAAGATTGCCGCTGGACTTCTGGATCCCTCTCCAGAGCAGGCCTGACTTCAATGCCTGGGGGAGTCCGGCTGAATTCGGGATGTATCTGACCGAGCAGAAGTTCTGGTGTATGAAACTGATCGTCCGCACCGCGCCGGGTATAAGCCGCCAACAGGCATTGGCCAGGGCCCAGGGAATTTTTGCTCGCGCAGCCTACATCGGTGTTCCACCCAGGCGCCCAGGAGACAAGCCGTACGAGCTTTCATTCAATGACGCGAAGCAGTTTGACACCCAGGATGATTCCTTTGCACGGGCATTAAAACTGTTGATGGCGATGGTAGGAGTGGTCCTGTTGATTGCCGTCTGCAATGTTGTGATGCTGCTGATGGCCCGGAATGCAGGGCGGCAGCGAGAGTTCAGTGTAAGGCTTGCACTCGGTGCAGGGCGCAGGGAGTTAGCCCGTCAACTACTGACGGAGAGCGTCTTACTGGTAACTCTTGGCGGTGTCGTCGCATGGACCTTTGCCCTGGGAGCGACGCGGGCCCTCGGATCGTGGGCGCAGATTCACTCCAACATGCAACCGGACAGCGCGGTGCTGGCTTTCACGCTGACTGTGCTGCTTCTTCTCGCCCTGATGTTTGGGCTGGCGCCGTTGCGGTCTGCGATGTCCAGCGGGCCGGAGATGGTACTGCGCAGTTCTGCGTCGGCGGCACAATCGAATTCCCACAAGGTGCGTGCGGGCAACGCGGTCATCATCACGCAGATTGCCATGTGCCTGGTGCTGCTGGTCGGCGCGGGGCTGCTGCTCGGCACCATGCGCAACCTGTTGAAGACACCCCTTGGCCAGAAGCCGGATGGCTTGCTGGTCTTCGGCATCCATCCGGCACGCGCACATAGCAAGGAAGAGAGCATCGCCTTCTTCGTTGCACTGCAGCAACGACTGCGAACCATTCCAGGCGTCGAGAGCGTGTCGATGGCGGGTAACCGCCCTGGCACGGGATGGTCCAACAACAATGGCGGTGTCGTTGTGGATGGGCACAAGCCGAACGGGATAGAGCCGGGACAGGCAGAATTTAGACACAACGATGTAGGCGCGGACTTCTTCCACACCATGGGTGTTCCAGTTTCACAAGGAAGAGATTTTAATGATGCCGATTCTGCGGCTGCCGCCAAAGTCGGGATCGTCAACGAAACCTTCGCCCGGAAATACATCGGCACATTGAACGCAACAGGTCACACGATCAAAACCCCGATGACCGGCGAACCTATCGTCATCGTGGGAGTAGTCAAAGACCATAAGTACACCAGCATCACCGAAGATGCGATGCCGATGCTGTGGACAGTGTTCACGCAAGGCGGCGCGGTAAGTGAAGAGAATATCGAGATGCGGTAAAGGGCCATCCCCTGCTGATGTTGCCGACGGTACGCAAGGTAATCGCCCAGATTGATCCTGACATTCCCCTGCTCGAGCCGATGACGCAGAGCGCCGTTTTTGCAGAATCTATCTCCCAGCAGGCTCTCTTCGCGCGCCTGGCAGGCTGCTTCGGCGTACTCGCCATCGTACTGATTGCAACTGGTCTGTATGGCACGCTCGCTTACCGCGTCAGCAAACGTACCGCGGAGATTGGCGTACGCATGGCGCTCGGTGCGCAGCGTGCTCAAGTGGTGTGGATGGTCCTGCGCGGAAGCCTGCTGTTATGCGCAGCCGGTGTGCTCGCCGGGGTGCCGCTGGCCATGGCTGCTGGAAAACTGCTGGAGAGTTCGTTGTACGGGATGGGAGCTCTCGATCCGGCAAGTTATGCCTTCGCTATTCTTGGTGTCGCGCTCGTAGCCCTCATGGCGAGCGCAGTGCCAGCAGGAAAAGCAGCGAGCGTGGATGCTCTCAGTGCACTGCGCTCAGACTAGCAGCACGCGAAGCAGTAACCTACAGGCGGCAAACCCCAACCCATTTGCCGGTTAAAGCTATTCATAGATGCTCTAATGATGCATGCCGCTTAACAAGCAAGCCGCTGGTGCCGGTGTATTTGTTGTACTGATCATCGCTGCGACTGCCGGTTGTTCATCGCAATTGGCGTCTATGCCAACCAAGCCTGCGGCCGCGGACATCAAGGGGGACGGCAAGCCGGGCGTCAACGGTGCCGACAACGAAGGCGCGAGCACCTTCAAGTCGCGCATCCAGGCACTGACGGCGAACGATGCTTCGGACCCACACAGTCACGATATCGAAGAAGCGTACGCCGCAACCGGCGATGCAGCGATATGGATTCGAGAGAATCATCCGACGGCGCCTGCTACTGCGTTGATCGAAGCCTTTCTACACAGCCGGCAAAAGGGGTTGAATCCAGGGGACTACGAAGCCTCGCAATGGCGGGGCCGTCTTGAAGCTCTCAAGAACAGCCGGGGTACACCCGATGCCCTGGCCCAGTTTGATGTTGACCTTACGCTCGATGCTGCCCGCTACGTGTCAGACCTGCGCGTTGGCCGCGCGAATCCCAAGCCGCTGCCATTCATCATCAAAGACGGGCAGAATACGTATGACCTCGGCCAGTTCATCCAGCAGAGGCTGGCCGTGGCGACCGATGTTCCAGCGCAACTCAGCGCTGTTGAGCCGAACTACGCAGCCTACAGGCGGACAGAGGAAGCACTCCAGACCTACCTTGCATTCGCTGAAAAAAGCGGCGCAGCGCCTCTACCTCCGGTGACGAAGCCGCTGTCGCCCGGAGCCCTGTACCCGGCTGCTGATTCTCTTGAGCAGCGATTACAACTACTGCGTGATGAACCTGCGACGGTATCAAATACTGTGAGCAGCGGTCAGTACACCGGCGCAATGGTCGAAGGGGTTAAGCATTTCCAGGTGCGGCATGGCCTGACTGCCGACGGCAGACTGACAAACGATACCATCGCGGCGCTGAATACGCCTCTAAGCACACGCATCACGCAGTTGGAAGACGCATTGGAACGCTGGCGGTGGCTGCCTTCCGACTATCCGCAGCTGCCGGTAGCAGTCAATATTCCTGAATTTGTGCTGCGCGCGTTTACAGATGATCATCGCATTGTCCTGCGATCAAACGTGGTGGTGGGTAAGGCTTTCGGCCATCAAACACCAGTGTTCGCGAAAACGATTCAATACATCATCTTTCGCCCGTATTGGAATGTACCGCTCAGCATCACGCGGAATGAGATCATTCCACATCTGCAGAGAAGCAGCAGCTACCTGGCACACGAGCAACTGGAGATCACTGATCATGCCGGCAACGTGATGTCGGCCGGCGCCGTTAATCCAGCTATGGTCGATGCATTGCGAAGTGGCAAATGGATGGTCCGCCAGCGGCCGGGAGCGGAAAACTCACTCGGTCTGATCAAGTTTATTTTCCCGAACGAAGACAATGTGTACCTGCACAGTACGCCGGCTCCGCAGCTATTTTCACGGGCGCGGCGAGATTTCAGTCACGGCTGTATTCGCGTTGAGAAACCGGCGGAGCTGGCAGCATGGCTGCTGCGCGACCAGCCGGCATGGACACTCGACGCCGTCCATGCCGCCATGGACTCCGGCAAAGACAACAGGCAGGTCAATCTGACTCGACCTGTTCCCGTCGTGATCGTTTACATGACAGCGGTCGTCGAAGAAGACGGCGAGATTTTCTTTTTTAACGATATTTACGGGCAGGACAAAACGCTCAATGCTGTGCTCGCCAAGGGTCCACCCTATCGTCAATAAGGCATTGCGTTACCAGCGACGGACCGGACCCACATCGACATGGACAAACGCAGACTGAGCATAATAGCCGACACCGCCGCGGTGCATCGCAAGCGCCGCATCCCGGACGGCGATCGTGGTCTCGCCGGGAATGCGAATGTCAATGGCCCTGGCTTCCATGTGCTGGCTGTGCCGCGCTACACCGTGCCCGTGGTCGCGAAGATAATTGTTGCTCCATGGCGTGCGATAGCCGCAGACGATATCGATTTCACCACCGGACCGGCCGAGCTTGATCATCAGGTCATGCAATAGATCAAACTCCTTTACGTCATACTGCTTCTCATCACCCGTACGATGATCACGAAGAAAGTGGTCCAGTGCAGCCACGCCCTGGGGTTGATATTGATCACCGATTCTGTACACAATATCGAGATGCTCACCCGTGTGCAGATGATAAAGATGGAGGCGATAGTCCTCGTTTGTCGTACCGGGTGCTCCAGCTCTTGCAGGGGAGGCGGCAATCAGCGTGAGCAGGGCAGTTAGACCGACCGTTAAACATTTGTTCAGCAAACGTAGCCTCTTTCTCTAAGAGCAGATATTTATCGGCATAGCACGAGAAGGCCGCGGGGCCGCGTTCTTCGGAAAGGGCGCGTCGATGGTCGCAACATCTTCCACCCCAGCCATTCGTCCAGCATCGGGACGCTCTCGCTCGTGCGCAGGGATCCTACCAGCGCGAAGGATGATGCTAACGCATTTAACGGGGA
>CAZZXL010000017.1:0-46405 GCA_964658035.1 uncultured Acetobacteraceae bacterium | reverse complement strand
TTCTTAAGATCGCCAAGCATGGGAGGGGTGACAGGATTTATCTCATACGCTTCCACTACATCCCGCCAACAAGCAAGGCGGGTTCCGACCGCTGAATACCCGCTACGCTTCCTGGCGGGTCGGTCGTTTTGAACGAGGGTGCTCAGAAATGCTAAGCGGAACCACTCTTACCAACGTTCTTATTGTTGACGTTGGAGCGTCAGCCAGTCATAGAATGGACCGCATGACACGTCTTCTTCTCCTTGCTGTCGCGCTTATATCAACCGTGCCCCTAGCGGCTCAGACAGCTATTCCGCCGGTCAAAGCCACGCCGTTCAAGGACACTTCGATGCTTAAGCCTCCGCCTCATGCGAAGGTTGCGATTGTCGAGTTCGAGGATTTGGAGTGCCCGATGTGTGCCTATTCAGCTCCAATCGTGCAAGCGGCCATGGAGAAGTACAACATACCTCGGGTTCACCACGACTTTATTATCATGAGCCACCCCTGGTCCAGGATGGCCGCGATCAACGCGAGATATCTCGAAGACAATATCTCTCTGAAGGTCGCCGAGGAGTTCCGCAGAGACGTTTTTGCTCATCAGCAATCGATCGAAAACAAGGATGACCTGGAGCAGTTTACCCTCCGTTGGTTCCAATCTCATGGACAGCAGATGCCCTTTGTTGTTGATCCTTCAGGAAGGTGTGCGGCCGAAGTTGAGGCGGACTGCACTTTAGGAAAGAGACTCGGTTTGCTCCATACCCCCACAATCGTGGTCGTCACTCAGCGGCGATGGATTGAGGTGACGGACCCGAACCAGCTGTCTTCAGCGATCGACATAGCTGAAAGCGAAGTGAACGGGCCGGCAGCCCCCGGTCGAGCGAGCAACCGCAAATAAATTATCAAACCATATGGTCCTTTTTAGGCTATGACAACTCCGGTTGTCGTGGGTAAATTCCGTCCCCGTTCACGGGCAGCTTCTTTGTCCAATTGCTATCCAGACTGTCTAGGGACAAGGTGCTAGTGGAATTAGCTCGTTTGTCCTCCAGGCTGGAGCTTAAAAGTCGCTGTCCCGAAACTCGGACCTAACATGAACTATAAATTCGTGCGCGTGCAGAACGGGGTCGATGTATACCGCGACAGGAGAGACGGACGCGAAGTGTTCATCGGCCGCACTACCCCTCCTTGAAAGATTCCACAAGCTCGTTTGCAGCAAGCTGGCGCTACGCTTCCGGGCGGGTCGGGAGTTTTGAACGAGGGTGTTCAGAAATGCTAAGGATGTTCCCGTCCGGATCACGAAACCACGCGATTTTTGCGCCCATGGGCGAAGCCCAGATACCCTTGGCATCTTGTGTCAGACCCTCGAACCGCTCGAACGATATACCGCAGCCAACAAGATTCAGCACGGCAGCTTCAATCTCGGGCACCTGCCAGCCAAGGACAGTTCCATGTGCTTCAGGAAGCTTTTTCGCCATGCCCAAGCGGACCATGGTGCCATTCGCATCGAACACGAGCGCGAATGGTGGCTCCTCAGCTGGCGCCACTTTTATTCATCTTCTTATCCATCTGGAGTGGACGACCACAGGAGATTAAGTGCATACATGCCAAAGCCCCGAGGTCATCGGGGCTTTGGCGTGATGCGCGGATACAAGCTGGCCGCTGAATCGACTACTTCAACTGGGCCTGCGTAAACCGCTTATCCACTTCCAGCCAGTTGACGGTGTTCCACCAGGCTTCGAGATACGCCGGACGCTTGTTCTGGTACTTCAGGTAGTACGCGTGCTCCCATACATCATTGCCGAGGATGGGATATTTACCGGTATGCAGCGGACTGTCCTGGTTCGGCGTGGTGACGATCTCAAGCTTCGAGCCGTTCCAGATGAGCCAGCCCCAGCCAGCGCCGAACTGCGCGGCAGTCTTCTCGTTGAACTGCTTCTTGAAGTCTTCGAACGTGCCGAAGTCTTTCTTGATCTGTTCACCGATCTTGCCGGAGGGTTCGCCGCCGCCGCCCGGCTTCATGATCTCCCAGAACATGGTGTGATTCACATGACCGCCGCCATTGTTGCGGATCACGCCGCGAACATCTTCAGGCAGCGTCTGCAGATTTTTCAACAGATCCTCGGCGGAGTGTTTGCCGAGATCAGGATGCTTTTCGATCGCGCCATTCAGCTTGTCGATGTACGCCTGGTGATGCTTGTCATGGTGAAGCTTCATGGTTGCTTCGTCGATGTGGGGCTCAAGAGCACTGTAGTCGTAGGGCAGTGCGGGTAATTCAAATGCCATGTTCTTTCTCCTGTTCGGTTCGTTCAGACTTTGCTTCCCATACTGCTTTCACAGTGCTGGAATGCAGCGCAGCCGACGGCTCGTATCCATCCATTCTCTTCCATGGATGCGTACTTACGATGAATCGGTGCAGGATTGGTCGTTTGCAGGCAAAGTTAAGGCCATTGACCGCCTCAAACGCTGTACCGTCAACAGACAGGCAGCTGGGTTCCGGGGACTGTCTGCATACATCTTGAAACCAACCTGACCCGGTTAGAGTCTCATCGGTTAGATTTGTTCTTTAGGCACCTTAAAGACGGACGTATTCCGCGACACTCGCTTTTGCTGAAACAATGTAGTTGCATCTTTTGAGGAACTGACACAAATCGATTGGCCCGCCCCAGCCTAACTCGCAGACAGTTGTTGATGGAAGCAGGCGCCTCCGGTGCTCTTGCCCTGGGTGCGCCCGCGATGGCTGCTGCCGCCGGCTTTCAGAACCAGCCGCTGCCGCCCGCGAGCAAGGGCCAGGGGCCGAAGCCGCAGAGTGAAACAGCGGAGGATTTCGCCCATCCGCCGGGCGTATTCATCAACCGGCCGCTCACCCAGGTGTCGAAGCTGGCCGATGCGATGCTGGATGACATGGAAGGCCGGAATTGCGACTTTTTCTACAACGAGGCCAGTCCAAAAACGGGGCTGGTGCGGGACCGGGCCCCTTCAGAAGGCCGTTCGCTGAGCCGTGTCGCCTCCATCGCCGCAACGGGCTTCGGGCTGAGCGCCATGTGTATCGCGGCCAAACGGAATTACCTGCGGCCCAGCGACTGCGAGGCCAGGGTCGAGAAAACGCTGGCATTTCTGCTGGAGCAGTGCCCGCACGAGCATGGGTTTCTCTATCACTTCATCGACATCGAGAGCGGCCAGAGAATGTTCGGAAGTGAGCTTTCCTCCATCGATACTTCCCTGCTGATGTGCGGCATTCTGCACTGCCGGCAGTATTTTGAGGGCAACTCCCGCATCGCGGCGCTGGCAACCACGCTCTACCGCCGGGTGGATTGGGAGTGGATGCTGAATGGCGGCACCACTCTCTCCATGGGCTGGCTGCCGGACCAGGGCTTCCTCAAGCATCGCTGGGATATCTATGCTGAACTGACGACCATGTACCTGATGGCCATCGGATCGCCCACGCATCCAATCCCGGCGTCTACATGGGACGCTCTGCAGCGGCCGATTATTCAGTTCGGCGGCATCGACTACATCAGTGGCGTGGCGCCTCTATTTATCCACCAGTACCCGCAGGCATGGGTGGATTATCGCGACAAACGCGACAAATACGCGAACTACTTTACCAACTCGATTGCCGCCACCCGGGCACACCAGTTGTGGTGCATGGTTCTGGGCCAGAAGTTCAACTGGATTGACCAGGGCCTGTGGGGAATTTCAGCGTCAGACTCTCGCCAGGGCTACCGTGTCTGGGGCGGGCCGCCGGATATGGGTCCGCTGGACGGAACCGTCGTGCCCTGCGCCACGGCTGGCTCACTGGTCTTTCTGCCGGCCGAGTGCTCGCATGTGCTCCTTAGCATCAAGGACCGCTTCAAGGAAAAGGGGTACCAACGCTACGGGTTTGTCGATGCCATCCAGCCCAAGGTGAACTGGTTTGCGGAAGACGTTATCGGCATCGATGTGGGCATTGGTTTGCTGATGGCGGAAAATCTGCGGTCAGGATTTGTGTGGGAAGGCTTCATGAAAAACCGCGAAATCCAGCACGCCATGAACGAAGTTGCCTTCCATAATGATCCCGACGCGAATACGCAGGTTCTGTGACCTGCTCTGGCACTTTGCGCCTATGATTCCCGATTAGACACAGACATTCATGCAGATTCGCAGTCGCGCAACAACACACGGCGCGTACTTGCACTAGCATGGACTGAGACCCAAGTGGAGACGAAGGTGGATGAGCGAGCCTGAACTGCAGTATCGCTGGATTGAAGGTCAGGGCCACGCATTCGGGGCGCCAGGCATTGAGCCGCGATGGACCTCGAGCGAAAAGAACACGGTCTGTACCGCCTACTCAGCCTCCAGCCGCCTCTGGTTTACAACATCTCATGGCATCCTGAACGAGATTTTCTATCCGACCATCGACAAGCCGCAGACCCGGGACCTGGGGCTGCTGGTGACGGATGGGCAGACGTTTCTGCATGAAGAGAAGCGAGACCTGGACTCGACCTTCGGCTATATCGACCCGACGGCGCCGGCGCCGCAGGTGGTAAACCGGTGTCCGCAGGGTCGGTATTCACTGACCAAGGAAATCATTTCAGACCCGCACGCGCCGGTAGTGTTGATGCGCGTTCGGCTCACAGCTGAAGACGAGTGGCTGCCGCGACTGAAGGTGTACGCCCTGCTGGCGCCGCATATCCAGGTTGGCGGTGCGGGTAACTCAGCCCGCTCTCTGGAGATTGCCGGCCGGCGCGTGATCCTGGCGTGGAAGGGCGGCACCTCGCTCGCCATGACGACCGACCGGGGCTTTGTGCGGACCAGCTGCGGGTTTGTGGGGGCCAGCGATGGTTATCGCGACCTGATCCGAAATTACCAGATGCGCTGGGAATTCGGCTCGGCACTGGATGGCAACCTTGCGGTAATGGGCGAGATCGACCTCGGTCCCAAGCATGAATTTGTGCTGGCGATTGGATTTGGCGGCGGCCATCATGCAGCCCTGACAAGGACCATCGGCTCGCTGAATACAGACTTTGATGTGCACAAGGACCGCTTCATCGAGCAATGGCAGCGTTCGGCAGGCGCGAAAGAACTGGAGAAATACTCGCAGGACAATGGGAAGCTGCTGCGCACCAGCCATAACATGCTGCTGGCGCATGAAGACAAGACCTTCCCGGGAGCGTTCATTGCGTCCGCTTCCATCCCTTGGGGACAGGCCGCCTCCGATGAAGACCTGGGCGGCTATCACCTGGTGTGGACGCGGGACATGGTGCAATCCGCCACGGCCCTTCTGGCGATGGACAGGCCGCAAACCTCGCTGAGGGCCCTGATTTATCTAGCCTGCACGCAAAAACCGGATGGCGGCTTTGCACAAAATTTCTGGGTGGATGGGCGGCCTTACTGGACCGGCATGCAGCTGGATGAGGTGGCTTTCCCAATCATCCTGGCCTGGCGACTCTGGAAGCTCCACGCCATCCACGATTTTGCGTTAGTCACCTTCGTGGAACGTGCCGCCGGCTTCCTGGTGCGTCACGGGCCGGTGACCCAGCAGGAGCGCTGGGAAGAAAACAGCGGCTACTCTCCTTCGACTCTTGCAGTCGTGATCAGCGGACTGGTGTGCGCCGCGGACATCCTGGCTGCTCATGGTTCAGCTGAGCAGGCTGCGTTCTTCGGCCAGTATGCTGACTGGATCGAGAGCCACCTTGAAGAGTGGACGGTCACCGAGCAGGGGGTGCTTTATCCACCCGTAAAACGCCATTACATGCGCATCCGGCCGGCTGCGTGCGGCGATCCTTATGCGCGGACCGGCTGCGACGTCGGAACGGTACACATCAATAATCGAGAACCCGGCGAGCGGACAGAGTTTCCAGCACCCGAAGTGATTGACGCCGGCTTCCTCGAACTAGTGCGATACGGCATCCGCAAAGCCGATGACCCCTTGATCGTCGATTCATTGAAGGTAGTGGACGCCATCTTAAAAATCGATACGCAATTTGGTCCCTGCTGGCGACGCTATAACCACGATGGCTATGGGCAGCGCAAAGATGGCTCACCCTTCAAAGTCTGGGGCCAGGGACGCGCATGGCCGCTGCTGACCGGCGAACGAGCGCATTATGAACTGGCGGCCGGGCACGACATCCAGCCGTTGATCCGCGCCATGGAGGGCTTCAGTTCGCCCGGAGGCATGCTGCCGGAACAGATCTGGGACCATGCCGACCTGGCACAGAAGGGCATGCTGTACGCGCGACCATCCGGTTCCGCCATGCCGCTGGTGTGGGCACATGCGGAGTATCTGAAACTGCTGAGGTCTGTGCATGAAGGCCGCGTGTTCGATCGCCTGCAGGTCGTGGAAGATCGCTACGCCCAGACGCGAATCTCGCCGGCTGTTGAAATCTGGCTGATGATCCGCCAGACCCTCGGCATGCAAGCCGGGCGCACCCTTCGCCTGGTAACAGAACAGGCTTTTCAGTTGGTGTGGACCAAGGATGGCTGGACGCATACCAGCCACGCCGACAGTCGACCTGTTGGGTCAGCTGGCCACTATGCAGACATCCCAACCACAGTCAGCGACACGGGCCAGGCAGAATGGACCTTTTACTGGACCGGGGACCGGCGCTGGGAAGGCCGGAACTTTTCGACCATGTTGGAATCGGCAAAGGCGATGTGACAAGATTGACAGGACTGACATCCAACAGATCAACCTCATCCACGGGGAAGGCGGGATTGTACAGTCCGGAGCAAGCCATCAGGGCCGGGGAAGTTGCTTTACAAGCATTATTTGCACCTGACCCGCAGGGACCAAACTCAGGCGGGCGGGATGGCTGATAAGTGCAGTTCGAGCCGAACGGGGAGCGCCGGCGCGTTGCCGAAGTAGGATCGTAGCCAGGATTTTGAAAGGGAGATGAAACGATTATGAGTGAACTCGACCAGTTGTCGATCAACGCGCTACGCTTTCTCGCAGTAGACGCCGTAGATAAGGCGAAGAGCGGACATCCCGGCGCCCCGCTGGGCGATGCGCCGATGGCTTACCTGCTATGGCATAAGTACATGCGGCATAACCCGAAGAACTCGCACTGGTCCAACCGCGACCGCTTTGTGCTGTCGAATGGTCATGCCTCCGCCATGCTCTACAGTCTTCTGCATCTTGCAGGCTACAAGGTATCGCTTGAAGACCTGAAGCAGTTCCGCCAGTGGGGATCGATCACCCCCGGCCATCCTGAGTACCACCACACCGACGGCATTGAAGTAACTACCGGCCCGCTTGGCCAGGGATTTGCCAACGGCGTAGGCATGGCAGTCGCGGAAAAGCATCTGGCCGCCATTTACAACAAGCCCGGCTTCGATATAGTCGACCACTACACCTACGTGATCTGCGGAGATGGCGACTTGATGGAAGGCGTCTCCCACGAAGCAGCATCTCTGGCCGGCACGCTGCAACTGGGCAAAATGATTTACTTGTACGACGACAACCTGATCTCGCTCGACGGCCCGACGGATCTGTCGTTTACCGAAAGTGTGATCGAGCGTTTCGAGGCGTATCACTGGCATACGCAGTTTGTTGACGACGGCAACGACCTGGATGCGATCAGCCGGGCGATTGAAAACGCGAAAGCAGTTACGGACAAGCCTTCGCTGATTGCCGTCCGCACCGTCATTGGCTACGGCAGCCCGGGTGCCGGCACCAACAAAGTGCATGGCGAGGCCATGAACGAAGCCGATGCAAAGGCCACCAAGAAGAAGCTGAACTGGCCGGAAGACCAGTTCTTCTACGTGCCTGAGGAAGCGGCGAAGAACTGGGGACAGATCGTCGAAAACGGTGCGAAGTACGAAGCCGAGTGGAACGACCTTTTCGCAAAATATGCGAAGGAATTTCCCGAACTGGCGGCACAGTTTGAACGCACCCAGGCGGGCAAGCTGCCTGACGGCTGGGAGAAGAGCCTGACGGTATTCCCCGCTGACAGCAAGCCGGTTGCGACCCGGACCGCGGGCAATACCATCATGAACAGCTTCGCGAAAGTACTGCCGGAAGTACTCGGCGGCGCCGCAGATCTTACGGCTTCGACCAAGACCATTCTGAAGGATGGTGGCAACTTCCACGTCGAACCGACCGGTCGCAACCTGTTCTTCGGTGTTCGTGAGTTCGCCATGTGCGCCATGGTGAACGGCATGGCCGTCCACGGGGGTGTGATTGCCTACGGATCGACCTTCTTTGTCTTCTCCGATTACTGCAAACCTGCCATGCGCCTGGCGTCGCTGATGAAGTCTCACTCTATTTTCGTCTTCACCCACGATTCCGTGGCACTTGGAGAAGATGGTCCGACGCACCAGCCGATCGAGCACCTGATGGCGTTGCGGGCAGTGCCAAACCTGATTGACCTTCGGCCGGCGGATGCGAATGAAACTTCGGCTGCGTGGGGCATCGCTCTTTCCTCGAAGGCCCCCTCGTTCTTCGCGCTTTCACGGCAGGACCTTCCCATCCTTGACAACGACAAGTACAAGGTATTTGAAGGCGTCAAGAAGGGCGCGTACATCCTTGAAAAGGGTGGAGACAAGCCCGACGTCCTGATCGTTGGCACCGGCGCCGAAGTATGGACTGCGCTGAACGGGGCAAAGGCACTCAAGGAACAGGGGATCAACGCCCGCGTGGTATCCATGCCGAGCTGGCGTCTGTTCGAAGAGCAGTCGGATGCCTACAAGGATGAAGTCTTTCCCGCACATCTACCCAAGCTGGCGATTGAAGCCGGAGCGACGCTGGGCTGGTGGAAATGGGTTGGCCGTCATGGTGAGGTGATCGGCCTGGACCGCTTCGGTGCGTCGGCTCCGGGAACCAAGGCCCTTGAAGAACTTGGCTTCAGCACGGAGAACGTGGTGAAACATGCCAAGATCCTGATTGAAAAGGCGAATGCCTCCAGTCCGGAACGGGCAGAGGCGGTTACGGCGGCAGCGCGATGAAACTGGTCATCGCGGCCGATCATGCGGGCTTCCCTCTGAAAGAGGAAGTCCGCGCCTACCTCGAAAAGGAGGGCCATGAAGTTGCCGACCTGGGAGCCTACAACGGCGATACTCCGGATGATTATCCCGACTTCGCCGAAGCCCTGGGCAAGGCGCTTATCGCAGGGAAAGCGGAGCGCGGCATCCTGATCTGCGGGAGCGGCGTCGGCGTTTGTATTGCGGCCAACAAGATGCCGGGAATCCGTGCCTGCATGTGCCACGACACGTATTCAGCGCACCAGGGGGTGGAGCATGACGACATGAATGTACTGGTCATGGGCGCCCGGATCATCGGACCTGCGCTGGCCTTTGACCTGGTTGATTCCTATCTGAAAGCTACTTTCCAAAGCCAGGAGCCCCGCTTCGTACGGCGGTTAAACAAGACGAAGGCGATCGAGGCACGAAATTGTCCAGGTTCCCCTGGAGTCTGATTGCTGTAAGGAGGTTCGGTGCCACAGGGCGGCATGCGAATCTGCTTTACGAGCCAAGCTGCTTCAACATTTCCGGGCCACAACCACTCCTTGCCTTCAAAGATTTATGCGCCCGGCTTTCCGGTTGCGACATTCAGTAAAGATATTCGCCGCGCTGGCTTTACACCGTGAAAGCGCCGGCGGTTCCAGGCTCCCGCAATGGACAGCCTTCAAGACCAACGAGAACAGGGAGAGCGACGATGGCCGCGACAACGCATGTAACACCCCAGACAAATGAAGCCGTAAAAAGTGCAGAACGCATACCCGAACCAACCGTCGTCGTCATTTTCGGCGCCTCGGGCGACTTGACGAAAAAGAAGCTGCTGCCGGCGCTCTTTCACCTCGAGCAGGCAGGCTTGCTGCCCGAGAAGTTCGCCGTCGTCGGCGTTGCGCGCCGTCCCTTGCAGGATGAGTTTACGAAAGATATGCGGGAAGGCATTACCAAGTTTGGCGGGGTCGAAGAGAATGACGAAAAGCTCGGGCCTTTTATGAAGAAGGTCCGCTACCACGCGATGAACTTCGACGACCACGAGGGCTACGCCAAGCTGGACCAGCTGCTTTCGTCGATCGACAAAGAAATCGGCACGAATGGCAACCGGCTTTTTTATCTTTCGACCGCGCCTGAGTATTTCGCGGACATCATCCACCAGCTGGGTGACCACAAGATGGCGAAGCCGGAAAAGGGCCAGGTGCACGTCATCATTGAAAAGCCGTTCGGCCACGACCTGGCCTCGGCACGCGAATTGAATGACGATGTTAACCGGGTCTTTGACGAAGGCCAGATCTTTCGCATCGACCATTACCTCGGCAAGGAGACGGTGCAGAATATCCTCGTCTTCCGGTTTGCGAATGGGATTTTTGAGCCGTTGTGGAACCGCAACTATATCGATCACGTGCAGATCACCGCGGCTGAAGATATTGGCATTGAAGGCCGCGGACCCTTTTATGAAAAAGCGGGCGCCCTGCGCGATGTCGTACAGAACCACGTCATGGAGCTGCTGTCGTTTGTCGCCATGGAGCCGCCCATTTCTTTTGAAGCCGAAGCACTGCGGCGGGAGAAGTTGAAGGTGTGGAAGGCGATCCAGCAGATTGACGACAAGGACCTGGTGCGCGGCCAGTACGGGCCTGGCAAAGTAAGCGGCAAAGACGTAAAAGGGTACCGGGAAGAAGACCGGGTAGATGCGCAGTCCGGTACGGAGACCTTTGCCGCCTTGAAGCTTGAGATAGAGAACTGGCGGTGGGCAGGCGTTCCCTTCTATATCCGCGCGGGCAAGCGTCTGGGTAAACGTACCACTGAAATCTCCATCCAGTTCAAGATGCCGCCGCAGCTGCTGTTCAAAGACCTGAGCCAGGGGAAGTGCAGTGAACTGCAGCCGAACGTAATCACGATGCGGATTCAACCGGACGAAGGGATTTCGCTGCGGTTCAGTTCGAAGGTACCGAGCCCGAACATGGAAGTCTGCCCGGTCATCATGGATTTCAACTATGCAGAAGCTTTCGGCAAGTCTTCGGCAAACGGCTACGAGCGGCTGCTGCTCGATGCCATGCTGGGTGACGGAACGTTGTTTGCCCATCGCGATGGCGTTGAGTCAACATGGGCACTGCTGACCCCTGTCCTCGAGAAGTGGGAGAAAACCAAGCCAGCGGATTTTCCGAACTACGAAGCTGGTATGTGGGGCCCGGAGGCGGCGCATGATCTGCTAGGGCGCGATGGGCGTTCCTGGAGAAAGCTCTAGTCCCCAGCGGCCAGAAATCTATAGAAAGCCCGGTGGCGCCGGAACGAACCATCCCGGACCCACATCCAATACCAGATGCCCGTAAAAAAAAACACGCAGGTCGAGTATTACGTCTATGAAGACGCAGCCGCTTTTGCCCGGCATGCTGCCCGGTATTTCAGTGATCAGATCAATGCGGCGATAGCCGCCCGCGGAGTGGCGAGGATTGCGATTTCCGGCGGAAATACGCCAAAACCAGTTTTCGCCATCCTGGCAGCTGAGCCATTGCTTTCGAGCATTCCCTGGCAGCAGGTACAGTTGTTCTGGGTGGACGAGCGCTGCGTGGCGCCTGACCAACCAGACAGCAATTACGGCATGACCAAGAAAGCGTTGCTCGACAAGATCCCGCTGCCCGCGGAGAATGTCTTCCGCATGGAAGGCGAACTGGAACCCGAAGTGGCGGCTGCTCGGTATGAATCTGCCATCCGCAATAGCCTGCGGCTAGAAGGCGCAGAACTGCCGAGTTTTGACCTGGTGGCCCTTGGCATGGGCGACGATGGTCACACCGCTTCCCTGTTCCCGCATACAGAAGGGCTGCATGAATTTGGCCGACTGGTGATTGCCAATCACGTTCCGCAAAAAGATACCTGGCGCATCACGCTGACCTCGCCCGTCATCAACCAGGCGCGAAATGTCATTTTCCTGATCCAGGGAGCGGACAAGGCCCCGGTATTGAAGCGCGTCCTTCTCGGCGAGTATGAACCGGAAACGCTGCCGTCCCAGTTGATCCAGCCGGCTACAGGTAAAGTCACCATCCTGCTCGACAAGGCTGCGGCTGCGGAGTTGCCGGCAACTGTCGACTCGGGTGGAGTGCTTGAGGTCAGCCGATGATCCTGGCAGGAGATGTGGGCGGCACCAAAGTTGACCTGGCGCTGTACAGCTTTGAACAGGGCAACCTGAAGGCGGTCACGGAAAAGAGGTATCACGCGCCTTCGTACCAATCGCTGGAAGAGGTTGTCATCGAGTTTCTTCAGGAAGCCAAGCCTGCTGAAGACATCACCGCGGCGTGCTTCGGCGTACCTGGCCCAGTGCGGAACGGCCGCCTGAAGCTGACCAACCTGCCATGGTCTTTAGATACGCGGGAGCTTTCGCTTGGCTTGAAAATTGACCATCTCTTCCTGATCAATGACCTTGAAGCAAATGGGTATGGCATCCCTGAGCTTCCGGCGGACAAGATCTATACGCTGAGTGCGGGCGATCCAAGCGTGGTGGGCAACCGGGGACTGATAGCAGCCGGCACAGGGCTTGGGGAGGCAGTGCTGGTATGGGACGGGAAGCGCTACATGCCGCTTGCTTCGGAGGGCGGCCACACAGATTTTGCCCCGCGCACTGAAGAAGAGATCAACCTGCTGAGGTATCTTTGGCGCACGTTGAAAGGTCGCGTGAGCTATGAACGGGTGGTCTCGGGTATCGGCATTGCGAACGTCTACGCCTTTCTGCGCGATGAAAAAGGTATCAGTGAGCCGGCATGGCTGAAGGAGCGGATGGCAACGGAAGATCCCAACGCGGTAATCGGTGAACTGGCGGAGTCTGGCGAGAGCGAGCTTTGTGCGCACACCATGGAGATGGTAATTTCCGCGTACGGCGCGGAGGCCGGGAACCTGGCACTGAAGATTCTCGCGGTCGGCGGCATCTACATCGGTGGCGGCATCGCTCCCAAAGTATTGAACATGATGCGCCAGGGGAGTTTTATGCAGGCCTTCATGGATAAGGGTCGCATGAGCGCGCTGCTGGAACAGATGCCGGTCCATATCATCCTCGAAAGCCGTGCTGCGCTCATCGGGGCAGCCAGCTATGCCGAGGCACGAGCCACCGAACTCGGCGGGCACTCTTCGCGGGCAGCCTCTGTGGGCTTTACGGCAAAACCGTTCTAGAACAAAATTTCCTGTTACTACGCTGTTTCCCGAGAACTTCCAGTTGGCCTTGTCCCGGTGACAAGGCAGTTAACCTCGGTCCTTATGCTCTATACCTGCAGGAATTTTGACTCCAATCTACGTCGCTCCAGCATCTGAGGTTTCTATGCAAACCCGTAGCTCGTTCATCGATCGGTGGGTGTCCTTCTCGAAGACGTCTGTCGTCACCACGGTTCTAGCTGCGCTGTTCTGGCTGGCTCTGCCGCGCTCGGCCCATGCACACGCAGTACTGCAAAAATCCGATCCAGCCGCAAACAGCGTCCTTCATCCCGGCGCGCACTTGATCATGTTGCTGTTCAATTCCCGCGTCGATGCTACCCATTCTTCGCTGTCGCTCCTGCAAGGTGAAAAGTCTCAGCCTCTTGTCATTGATACCAAGGCTGCGCCAAATGTACTGCGTGGTGAGTCGAACGCTTTACAGCCCGGACACTATCGTCTCCACTGGCAGGCTGTTGCCGCCGACGGCCATATCTCTCGCGGCGAAATTCCGTTCGACGTGAAGTAATTGGCTGGTCGAGGCATCAATCCCGGCTTCCAGGGCAACCGTTGATCTGGCTCTCCCGCGACTTCGACCTGCTGAGCGTACTGCTCCATGCGGCCGTACTTTCTTGCGAGGCGATGCTCCTCGGCGGGATAATTTTCCTGCTCATTCCGGCTCGCGGCGTCTTGCTCAGCACCCGTGTAGCGGAGGCCTGTCGACGCTCGATCCTCTGGTCAACGTTTGGCCTCATCACCGCCGAAGCCGCCACCCTGGCCATTACTATCGCCACCATGGTGGCAGCATCCAGCCAGTCGATCGGCGATCTGCTCAGTGCCGGCTATCTGCGCGCAGAAGCCATCACCATCGTCCTGGCAGCTCTGCTTGCGTTGCTGATGCGATCCAGGCCTGGTGACCTGCCCAGGCCGGCAGTCAAAGCGGCAACGTCGTTGCTGGGGGCAGGCATTCTCGCTTCAATCGTCTACCTGAGCCATGCCTTCAGCCAGATGGAGCACCGAGTGCTGCTTGCTATCCTCACTGCTCTGCACCACCTGGGTACGGCAGCTTGGATTGGCGCTATGCCCTACCTGTTGACAGCACTTGCCGGCAGCGATGACGAAGCCCAAAAAAGCCGGCTGGTGCGGCGCTACTCCGCCATGGCGCTGGTGAGCGTAGCCATGCTGACTGCCGCAGGCTTCGCTATGGCATGGTTTTACGTCGGCGCAGGCATAAAGATGCTGCCGGGGCTGTATGGAACGTCCTACGGACTGATGCTGCTGGCCAAGATCTACCTGCTGCTGCTGATGCTCACACTGGGGGCCGGCAACTGGTACCTGCTGCGTACGTCTTCTGCGCTGCCAACGCCTTTATTGCTGCGTCTGCGGCGATTCAGCGAAGCGGAAATCGGCCTCGGCTTTACGGTACTGCTTGCTGCCGCGTCACTGACGGCGCAATCGCCCTCAGCTGAAATGCTGCCAGGCGACTTCGTCTCCGCGCATGCCTACCACCAGAGGATGACGCCGGTGTGGCCGCGTTTGAGTAGTCCATCGTTCAGCGCGTTGAAACCGCCGACCTCCATCCGCGAAGGTTTGGAAGCGCATCAGTTCGGTGGGGGCAACGCCAATGACGCGATAGATAACGCCTGGTCCGAGTACAACCACCACTGGGCCGGGCTGATGGTGCTGCTGGCCGGCTTTCTGGCATTGCTGAGTCGTTCACCTAGAATGCGCTGGGCCCGCTACTGGCCCTTTGCTTTCGTCGGCCTGGCTGTCTTCATCGTGTTGCGCGCAGACCCCGAAGCATGGCCCCTGGGACCTCGTCCCTTCTGGGCAAGCTTTTCGTATCCGGATGTCCTGGAACATCGGCTGGAAGCGCTGCTGATTGTCGGCTTCGCGACCTTCGAGTCAGCGGTACAGGCTGGCCGGCTGCGCAATACCTGGGCGCAGTATGTTTTCCCTTTGATCTGCGCGCTGGGTGCAGCACTGCTGTTGACGCATAGCCACGGCTTTGGAGACATTGCTTCTGAAGTGCTGGCCCAGGCAAGTCACACGGCTATCGCTGTACTTGGCGCGACTGCCGGGTGGATGCGCTGGCTGGAGCTAAGACTGGCTCCCAGCCGCCAGCGGCGGATCGCCGCCACGGTATGGCCGACTGCCCTGATGCTGGTCGGGTTGGTCCTGCTGAATTATCGCGAAAGTTGAAATGCTTGTCATAAGGCGGCCAAGCCGAGTCAAGCCTAACTCCAGGCGCTGTGCCGGCAATAATTTGCTGGAAATCAATCGATGATCTGCGTCCCCTTCCAGCATTTTCTCAGGATGATTGGTTTTAGGATGATGGCGTAGGAGGTATCCCGCCATGCACGATCTTGGCCGCACGCTTGTCACTCTCGGAATACTGCTTGTCATCGTTGGAGCGTTGGTCCTTCTACTGGGACGGCAGGGTGTGCCGCTTGGTCGTCTCCCCGGCGACATTGCGTATCGAGGCAGGACATTTTCCTTCTTCGCTCCACTCGGCACATCGCTGCTGCTGAGCGTAGTCCTGTCGCTTGTACTGTACCTGCTCTCCCGCTTCCGCCGCTGACAGGCGGAGGCTGGTCGCCTTCATCGCTGTACGCAGGGGCTCGTTCAATACCTGGAAGAGGAGCATCGACCGCCGCGCCTTTTTTGAAAGAAGGAGCGGTCAGAGGACGCTGCTGCCCAGTTCATCCGCATCGATCTACCATCTCTGGATGGCTCACCTGCGAAACGATGCGAACAACAAGTTGCTGCATAAGCAAAAAGCTCAAACACGGTAGCATTACCAGTTAGTGCATTTACCTTCATCAACTCACCGTAATGCTCAAGTGCATAGGGGGGCTTCTGCAGACCGGGGGCAAAAAGCGTCTTTCCCCATGTATGTAGAGAGTCCGACCAGCCGAAATAGCTACCCGGCTGAGCTTCGACTACATGAAGGCAGATAGAGTTCGAGGTACCTGTTTCTTTCCAGGCACCGACCGGCCAATTGGACTTCCCGCTTGCGCAAGGCCGGCTAAGAACAACTTGTCGGTCGAAGGCCCCGCGGTGAATGCGACCCGACCATCGGTCGCCCGGTATCTGTCGAAGATCAAGATCAAACGACTGGAAGTGTAACGATAATCTCCCATTTGCGAGCCTTACGCCGCCTGCTTGGGTTGAAGCTACAAAGTAGTTCCGATCAGCGAAGTTCACGTCCGCCTTCGCCCTGTGATAGATCCCCACGGTCAACTGCTGCCAGTGTTGCTCAGTCCTGTCCAACGACTTGGCTGCGGACGAGGCTGTTGTGTCGACCAGCAGGTGAATGCCGATGACGCCACCTTTTCCATCCAGCGCTTCCCAGATTCCCGAGAGTGCTTCCGGATCGGCAATCACCTTTCCCCTCTCGAAAGTACTACCCTCAATTTGCGGAATGGGAGGATGTGACGACAATGTCACCGCTGAACAACGCAGCCCAGCCAAAACTAAAATACCCGCTCCGAAAAGGCCTCGCATTTTAAGCAATCCCCGACAGGTGCTCATACCTTGATAGACACCTTGTGTAGTTTCAATGTTCCTCGACTGGCCTAAGCGTCGACAAAGAATGGAGCAGAGTAGGGTCGCTCGCGGTGTAAACTTGTGGTTTGGAGTCGTGCTTCGGCAGCTATGCCCTTACAACCGGTGTACAAGTTGGCGCGCTCGTTTACCCCGTTACAGCACAGCGATGTACCTGCCATCCAGGCGTGGAGAAAATATTCCGGTAGACCGCCTCTCCAGGGTGCGCCTGCAGGTGAATCGCCCAGGCAGCAAAACAGGCCATGAAAGAGCGCATCCCCAGCATTCCCAAAGCGGGCCAGAGCTTCTTCCTTTTTGAAGCAGCCCTGGATGATGTCCCGGAAGAAGTAGCGGAGCGTCGTCGCGAATGGACGGTCGGTGACCTGGTTCGCGATGTCCGGCTGCACATCGAAGACGCCTACGCCGAAGTCTGGGTCGAAGGCGAAATCTCGAACCTGCGGGCGGCACCCTCCGGCCATATGTATTTCACGCTGAAAGACGGCGAGGCACAACTGCCCGTGGTTCTTTTCAAGCGCCAGGCACAGCTTCTACGCTTCCGTCCGAGCGACGGCCTTCATGTACGCGCACGCGGCAAAGTAACAGTCTACGAACAACGCGGCCAGATGCAGCTGGTTGCCGAAGCCATGGAAGAACTTGGCACCGGGTCGCTGCAGGAAGCGTTTGAGAAGCTTCGCGGGAAGCTGAAAGCCGAGGGCCTCTTCGAAGAAGAACGCAAGCGACCCCTGCCGCCGTTCCCCCGGTGTGTTGGCATCGTCACCTCTCCATCGGGAGCAGTGATCCGTGACTTTCTAAATGTGTCGGCGCGTCGTCATGCCGCCCTGGACGTCCTGCTGTATCCGGCGGCCGTACAAGGTGAAAGTGCCGCGGCA
Organism: uncultured Acetobacteraceae bacterium; assembly: GCA_964658035.1. Classification (GTDB taxonomy): domain Bacteria; phylum Acidobacteriota; class Terriglobia; order Terriglobales; family Acidobacteriaceae. Next base: position 28,898 of record CAZZXL010000017.1, on the reverse strand, counting down.
GAGATTGCTGCAGGCATCCGATACTTCAACCGTGAAAGAAATGTCGACGTGATCGTGATCGCCCGTGGGGGCGGCTCGATGGAAGACCTGGCCTGCTTCAACAACGAAATGCTGGCGCGGGTCATCGCCTCATCCGAGTTGCCGGTTGTTTCTGCCATCGGCCATGAAACTGACTTCACCATCGCCGACTTTGTCGCGGACCTGCGCGCTGCAACACCCTCCGCGGCGGCTGAACTGATTACCGCCCAGCAGCATCGCGTGGAAGAGCGCGTCGACGAACTGCAGAACCGCCTGCTGCGAGCCTGCCGCTACCAGTTGATGATGGCAAGTGAACGTTTCTCGCGTGTTTCGATTGCCGCAGCTTCTGCACGCATCCGCGACGGGTTGGGCCGTCGTCAACAACGGCTCGATGAATTAAGCTTTCGCATGGAAGCAGCTTTACGACAGCTTGAACGCAGACATATCGGGCGCGTGCAGGAACTAGCTTCACGACTGATGCGGCATGAGCCCACGCAGAAATTGCAAGCGAGCCGCGAACGTGTGCAAGGGCTTGAACAGCGCCTGATACGCTATTCCGCAGCCGGTTTGGACAAATACCAGGCACAACTCGCGAGTACATCTTCACGGCTCCTGGCGCTGTCCCCGTTGGCCGTTCTTGGCCGTGGGTATGCCGTCATCTTCGATGAAAAGGGCGGCGTGGTGCGCGATGCTGCGCAGGTACGCGCCGGAGACCAGCTCCGCTCCCGCTTCGCCAAAGGATATGCAACAAGCACTGTGACTGAAACGGAGTTATGAGAAAACTTTTTGGTACCGATGGAATCAGGGGCGTCGCGGGGGTGCCTCCTCTAGACCGCAAGACTGTTTTTGCTGCAGGCGTGGCCATGGCTCGGTCCCTGGCCGACGCCTTCGTTGAGCCGCGCGTGTTGATCGGCGCGGACACGCGCGAATCAAGCAACTGGATCGTCGCAACCATAGCGGCGGGTCTGACCCATGGCACCGCCAGCGTTGTGAATGCCGGCGTCATTACCACCCCGGCAATCGCCTATCTCACCAGGAAGCATGGCTTCGCAGCGGGGATCGTGATCTCGGCGTCGCACAATCCCTGGCAGGACAATGGCATCAAGGTTTTTGGGACGAACGGCTATAAACTGCCGGATGCGCTCGAACTGGCGATGGAAGAAAAGATCTTCGAACTGCTGAGTGAAAACCTCCCGGTCGATGCAAGTGTCGAGGCTTATCCCGCCGTTGATCACGACTACCGACTGGAATACGAAGCCTACCTGCGCTCCGCCGTACCCGGCCTGCGGCTCGATGGAAAGAGCATTGTGATCGATTGCGCGAACGGCGCCGCATCCGCGATCGCTCCGGAACTGTTCAATGAGCTTGGCGGCACCATCCACTTTACCCATGTCGTGCCCGACGGCCGCAACATCAACGCCGCCTGCGGGGCCCTGTATCCGGAAATTGTGGCAAAGGAAGTCACTGCATACAGCGCCGATCTTGGAATCACCTTCGACGGCGACGCGGACCGCGTCCTGTTCTCTGATGCGCGTGGCCGCGTTGTCAACGGTGATGGCGTCTTGTTGCTCGCTGCTCGTGATCTGCAGCGGCGGGGTGAGTTGAAGAATGACCTGGTGGTCGCCACAACCATGTCAAACATGGGCCTTGAAGCGGCGCTGCGACGCGATGGCATCCGCATGCTGCGTGCGCCGGTTGGCGATAAATACGTATTGCAGATGATGCAGGAGCATGATGCTTCGCTCGGCGGCGAACAGTCGGGACATATTCTTTTTCCGGCGCGCGCCACTACCGGCGACGGCTTGTTGACCGCGCTGCTGGTGCTCGACATGCTACAGCGCTCAGGCCAGCCGTTGCATGAACTCTGCGCCGACCTGAAGGTCTATCCCCAGGTGATCGTCAATGTGCGCGTACGCGAAAAAACGCCCCTGGACGGGATCAGTTCGGTTGCTGCGCGGATACAAGAGGCAGAAGAAGAATTGCACGGCAACGGTCGAGTGGTCGTGCGTTACTCCGGCACAGAAGCGCTCGCGCGGGTGATGATCGAAGCCGAATCGGAAGAACAGATGCGCCGCCATGCTGACGCGATCGCCGATGCCATCCGGCTGGAACTCGGTGTCTGATGTACGCCCTTATGAAGTGATTGGCCCATCGAAGTCTGGATACGCGGATCTCTCCACTACGCTGCGCTCCGGTCGAGATGACAAAGATCTGTCGCGCCACTCGTCATCTCGCGCCTGTCCCGCTCAACAAAACTCTTGTCATCTCGACCGTAGCGGAAGATCTGCGTCTCTCAGTAACTCAATCAGGGAAACTAATCCATATCGCGCCAGTTGTCGCCCACACCCACGTCGGCAATGATCGGCACCTTCAACGTCACCACGTTTTCCATCTCATGTTTGACGAGCGTACGGATCGCTTCCACTTCCTCGCGCGGCGTATCAAAAAGCAGTTCGTCATGCACCTGCAGTGTCATGCGCGTCTTCATCTTGGCCGCCTGCATGCGTTCGTCAATGCGGAGCATGGCAATCTTGATCAGGTCAGCGGCCGTACCCTGCAGCGGCGTGTTCACAGCCGTGCGTTCAGCGAATCCGCGCAGGTTGGCATTGCGGCTTTGGATATCCGGAATAGGTCGCACCCGTCCAAAGAGTGTGCGGACGCTCTGTGTTGTGCGGGTCTCTTCGAGCACGCGATCGATGAACGTACGCACGCCGGTGTAACGCGCAAAATATGTCTCGATATACAGGCGGGCTTCGTTTTGATCAATGCCTAACTGGGCAGCCAGCCCGAAAGGCGAGATGCCATACACGATGCCGAAGTTGACCGCCTTGGCCCGGTTGCGGATCTCCTTCGTCATCGCCGAAGGCGTAATGCCAAATACCTCGGATGCGGTAAGCGTATGAATATCTTCATCATGCGTGTAGGCGTGCACCAGCAGTGGATCTTCTGAAAAGTGCGCCATCAGCCGCAGTTCAATCTGCGAGTAATCCGCCGAAAGAAGTACGTTGCCGGGCGCCGCGATAAAAGCCGCGCGAATCTCTCGTCCAAGCTCCGTTTTGATCGGAATATTCTGGAGATTCGGGTTGGTTGACGAGAGCCGCCCGGTTGCGGTGCCCACCTGGTTGAACGTCGTATGCACGCGCCCTTCGGCATCGGCCAGCAGCGGCAGAGAGTCAACGTAGTTCGATTTCAATTTAGCCAGCTGGCGATACTCCAGCACCTTGCGCGGCACAGGGTTATGCTGCGCCAGGTCCTCGAGGACATCCATCGCCGTTGAAACCACCTTGCCCTTGCCATACTTGATCGGCTTGGGCAGGTTCATCTTGTTGAACAGGACTTCACCAAGCTGCTTTGGCGAGTTGATGTTGAAACGATGGCCGGCAAGCTCGTAAATCTCTTCGCCGACACGATGCATCTCTGCAGCCAGGTGCCCGTTCATGGTCTCGAGCACCTTCAAATCAATCCGCACGCCGGCTTCTTCCATCTGTAACAACATTGGTGTTAAAGGCAGATCAATGGTCGAGTAGACGCTCTCCGTCTTCAAGGTAACAATCTCTTCGCGCAGCAGAGGGCCAAGCAGCATGATCGCGTGCGCGGCTTCCGTCAGCTGTTTGTCATCCGTCTCCTGCAGTGGACGGCTGGTAAAGCGCGCCACTACATCGGCCAGGCGATGTGTCGTATGCGTGGGATTGATGAGATACGAATAGAGCATGATGTCATCCCGCACGCCGGCCAGCGCAATGCCGTTCTGTGCACAGACACGCAACGTGCTTTTCATGTCATGCACAGCTTTCGGGATTGCAGCGTCGGCGAGAAGCTTGCATAATTCCTCGGCATACGGCGCGTCAAGCGTGACACGCAGACTCTCACCCGCTATCGAAGCGACGGCAAATGCCAGCGCCTGCGGTCGTTCTGATTCCGGCGCGAGTGGCGCGCTGGCACCATCGAACATGTCCATCATCGACATGGTTTTTAGAACAGGCGCTTCTTCTTCAATAGCTTCCGTCTCCGCTGCGGCGATCTGCTCGGTGATGGTTTCAAGCAGTGAAGCATCGACCGCAATGGCAAAGCCGTTTACTGCGGCACCTGCAAAACGCTTCCATGCTGCTGCATCCGGATGCAGCAGATGTTCGACCTGCGACGGTCCCGCCTCGGGCGCGAGTTCTTTCAGCAGGGTTGTAAATTCCAGTTCGTTGAAGAGCTTGCGGCAGGCAGCGAGGTCCGGTTCGAGCGTTCGCATGGCTTCGAGTTCAAGCGCCATCGGGACCTCGCAGTGGATCGTCACCAGCTCCTTGCTTAGCAGGATCGTCTCGCGATTGTTCTGCAGCGACTCTCGATACGTCTTGCGCTTCACTTCGTCCGCGCGATCAAGCGTAGCCTCCACGCTGCCAAACTGCAGGATCAACTCAACCGAGCCCTTGTCGCCAATGCCCGGCGCTCCGGGAATATTGTCGATGGAATCGCCGCGTAGCGCCATCACATCCACTACCTGTTCGGGCGGCACGCCCAGGGTCTCGAGCACTTTGTCACGATCAAGAATGAGGTTGTCCTTCATCGGGTTCATGACCTTGACTGTGTCATTTACCAGCTGCAGCATGTCCTTGTCATTCGAGACGATGAAGACTGGATGACCGGCATCCGCACCCTGTTTGGCCAGCGTGCCAATGACGTCATCAGCCTCAAAGCCGTCGGCCTGCAGGATGGGGATGTGGAAGGCTTCGAGCGAGCGGCGGATGTACGGTAATTGCTGAGCGAGGTCGGGCGGCATCTCCGTACGGTTCGCCTTGTAGCCGCCGTAATCGGTCTCCTCGAACGACTGGGTCTTGGCACTCCATTTGCGCAGCGTGGTAATGGCTTTGGCGCGCTCATCCCGGAAAACCGGCGCGCTGGTGTCGAAGATGGCGGCAAAATAAATCGGCGAAAAATCGCGGCGCAGTTTGTTGATCATGTTCACAAACACGTAGGTTGCGGCCGTCGGCACACCATTGCGCGTGGACATGGGCCGCTGCCGCTGCATGGCGTGGTACGCACGAAAAATGAAGGACATCGAGTCGAGCAGAAAGATTGGAGGTTTCTCAGAAATTGTCGGCATGTGCGGCCTCGTGAATGCTATGAGATGAACATACAGTCGCCATAGGAGAAGAATCGATAGCGCTCAGCGACGGCGTGTTGGTAGGCAGCAAGGATCCCGTGCCCGGCAAATGCGGCAACCAGCATAAGCAGGCTTGACTGCGGAAGATGAAAGTTGGTGAGCAGTCCGCTGACGATTTTAAAGTCGTAGCCCGGCCTGATAAAGATCGACGTTGTGCCGCTATGCGGTACCAAAGCACAGCCGGAAGAGGTCTGCGCCGCAACTTGAGCACAGTGCTCCAGCGTCCGGACGGTGGTCGTGCCGGCGGCAATCACCCGGCGATTTTCAGAGAGTGCTGCGTTGATCTGCCGCGCCGTTTCTTCGGGCAGCGCATAGCGTTCGGCATGCAGTTGGATGTCTTCCAGATGTTCGACACGCAGCGGCTGAAAAGTGCCCAGCCCGACGTGCAGTGTGATGGAACAGACGTGCACTCCCTTCTGCCGAAGACTGTCGAGGATAGCGGAGGTGAAGTGCAGTCCTGCTGTCGGTACCGCGACCGAGCCATGCTGCTCGGCGTAAACCGTCTGGTAACGCTCGCGATCGATCGTTGTGTCGTCGCGATGGATATAAGGCGGCAAAGGGATGTGCCCATAGCGATCAAGCATTTCGATGAACGGCTGGTGCCCGGGTTCAAAAAAGAGCGTGCGTTCACCGAAATCTCCGCGGTCCTTGACCCGGGCTACCAGTTCTTTTTCGGGAGCCACTTGAAGATCTCTGCCATCGGCCCTTCCGCTTAAACGTCCGGGAAGATGGTCGGTTGCAAGACCAAGTGGGTGCGCACAGGGATAGAAGACCAATGTCTCGCCGACCTTGACCTTCCGGCCTGGCTTCACGAGCGCCTTCCACTCCCACTCGCTGATCTGCTCCGTCAGCAGCACCTCAATGCGGCCGCTCGGCTCCTGGCCACGCCCGCCGTCGCGAAAAGCACGCTGCGCGAACAGGCGCGCCGGGATGACCCGGCTATTGTTCAAAACCAGCACATCCCCGTCTCGTAGAAAGCTGCCAAATTCACGGAACACGGTGTCCTGCCACTTACCTGTTAAGCGATCAATGGCCATCATCCGCGCGCCTGCGCGCTCAGGCGCAGGTTCCTGGGCAATCAGTTCTTCAGGAAGATGAAAGTTGAAGTCGGAGACAAGCACTCTTTTGAGTTTAGTGGCACTGCGCCAGGTAGGCTAAAATCAGCACGATACTGAACAGAGTCAGCCCGTGTCTATCCGGCAGTTTTCTGATGCTGCGGCACCGATTGACCATCGCCGCGCATCACAAACGAAGCTAGGATTGAGGATTAAGCTTCGTGATGAACCAGGAACCAGCAGCATCCATCGAACGGCCGAAGGCGGTTGTCTGTCTCTCCGGCGGCATGGATTCCACAGTGTGCGCGGCTATCGCCGTGCAGGATTTTGACGTCTACGCCCTCCACTTCAGCTATGGGCAGCGAACGGAGCTGAAAGAACTGGCCAGTGCGCAGGCAATTACCCAGACCCTGAAGCTGCATCAACTGCTGCCGGTTCGCGCTGATCTTTTCAGGGTAATCGGTGGGTCAGCTCTCACAGACGCCACCATCGACGTGCCGCTGGCGGCTGAGGACGGCCCCAACGCTGACGCGGAGGGCTCCTTAATTCCGGTGACCTATGTACCGTTCCGCAATGCCCATTTTCTTTCGGCCGCAGTCAGCTGGGCAGAGGTCCTGGGCGCTAAAACCATCTTTATCGGCGCGGTTGAGCAGGACAGCTCCGGCTATCCTGACTGCCGTCCGGCCTATTACGAAGCTTTCCAGCAGCTGATTCGCGCAGGAACCAGGGATGGAGACATCGAAATCCTTACCCCGCTCATCCATCTCCGTAAGCATGCGATCGTGCGACTCGGCCTTGAATTAGGCGCTCCTTTCCATGTAACGTGGTCATGCTATTCGGGTGAGAGTATCGCCTGTGGCGTTTGCGAAAGTTGCGTGCTGCGACTGCGGGCCTTTGCCGAGGCAGGCGTGGACGATCCCATCGCGTACGCGACCAATCCGCAGTAAGCGAGTCGCTGAGCATTCAACGGCTACGAAGAGATCATAAGAGGAGAACGACTCATGCGGCACTTTAAACTTTGGCTGGCGGTAATCGCGCTGGCAATTCTTCCCGGACTGCTTCCTACGACGTTGCAGGCACAGGACAAGACTGCATCCATTCACGGCCATGCGCAGGACCCGGTCGGCGTCCCGCTTGCCGGCGTTGATGTACACGTGAGCACGGACGGCAAGGACACCAAGTATTCCTTCACCACCGATGCGAACGGCGACTATAAAGGGACTGGGATCGCGCCTGGAACCTACGTCCTGCTGCTGCAGCAGAAAGATCCCAAGACCGGCGAATCCAAGTCGATCGACTTCTTCCGCGATGTGAAGATCGCTGCCGGCGCTGATGTGCTGCAGGATTTCGACCTCACTCGCCCGGAGTACATCAAGCAGTTGCCGCCGGAGCAGCAGAAGGCGATCGCTGACGCCAAGACCAAGAATGCAGGCATCCAGAAGGAAAATCAGGATGTGAAAAAGCTAAACGGCATGCTGGCGGATGCGCGTGCTGACATCACAGCGAAGAAATTCGACGATGCCGCTACGCTGATGACGCAGGCTACAGGGATCAAGGCGGATTCCGCCGTACTCTGGCTGGAACTGGGTATCGCCCAGGATGGGCAGAAGAAGTATACGGACGCCATCACCAGCTTAAAGAAGGCGATCGAACTGGATGCTGCTTCGAAGAAGCCTCTGCCGGAAGTTGAAGGCGGCGCCAACAACGCTCTGGGTGAGGCGTATGCGAAGGCGACTCCTGCCGATATTCCAAGCGCAACGAATGCCTATGAAGCAGCAGCTAAAATCGAGCCGGCGAACGCGGGTATGTACTACTCGAATGAAACCATCGTTCTGAGCCAGTCAGGCGCCCCGACGGAAGCAGTCGTCGCCGCCGCGGACAAGGCAATCGCTGTCGATCCCAAGAAGCCCATCCCGTACTACCTCAAGGGCCAGGCCCTGATCAACAAGGCGACCGTGGACCCGAAGACACAAAAGATCATTGCCCCGCCGGGAACAGAAGAAGCCTACACCAAGTATCTTGAACTCGCGCCGGATGGTCCCATGGCAAATGATGCCAAAGCCGTTCTGCAGGAGATCGGGAGCAAGCAGGCTACGAAGTACACCGCCGGCAAGAAGTAGCTCTCCGTAAATCAACAGCACGCGCCGCCCAACCGGGCGGCGTTGCTGTTTGCGAACTCATCTACTTTCAGGCGAGGCGGCACTGATAATCTCTGGCCTTGAGCTCCACGGAGATAGTGTTCTCCAGCCATCAGTCCGGGTGCCCCATGTCTCGTTGAGACATGGGCTGCGCTTGAAGCATACTCTCCAGGTAGCCCATGCCGGATCAACAGGAAATCATCCTCGACTACTCCCAGGCAGCAGCGCTGGTTTTCGCGCGTGCCGCGCTTCTGCCCAGGTCTCTCCTTACCGAGACAATCTCCATCGAACGCGCGCTCGGCCGCTGCCTGGCTAAGTCCATCACAGCCGATCGCGACCAGCCGCCGTTCGACCGGTCGACCCGGGATGGCTATGCCGTGCGATCCGGCGATCTGCAATCTGGCGGTGCGTTAAAGATCATCGGCCAACTTCGGGCGGGTCAGCCTGCGTTCACGGCCGCGGTCGGCGCCCTCGAAGCCGTCGAGATCATGACCGGCGCACCCATGCCGACCGGGACAGACGCAGTGCTGATGGTCGAGCATGTGGACGTGCTTGAAGACAGCATTCGTCCGCATGCAGGCCGCTCGCTGCAGCCAGGTGAGAACGTGGTTCCTGCCGGCGCGGAGGCGCGCGCCAGCGGCGTGATCATCCCCTCAGGGACCCGGCTGTCAGCCACGCACATCGGCGCGGCTGTCTCCTGCGGCGCCGCGAAGGTTAACGTGTACCGGCAGCCGCGTGTCGCCATCCTGGCCACGGGCGATGAACTGGTCGAACCGGGCGAACCGGTACTTCCCTTCCAAATCCGTAATTCGAACAGCTACTCGCTTGCAGCCCAGGTGGAGCGAGCGGGTGGTATCCCGGTGCGCCTGCCGATCGCACAGGACACGCTCCAAGACCTCCAGCGTTCACTCGAAACAGCCATGCAGGCTGACCTGGTCCTGCTCTCCGGGGGCGTGTCCATGGGCAAGTTCGACTTTGTTGAACAGGTACTGACCGCGCTTGGAGCAGACTTTCTATTTACCGGGGTGCGGATCCAACCAGGAAAACCAGTAGTCTTCGGCAGCTTGCCCAGCGGCCGGGACAAGAAGTATTTCTTCGGCCTTCCGGGCAACCCTGTGTCCACCATGGTGACCTTCGCGTTGTTCGCCGGGCCAATGATCCGTGCACTCGGTGGCGAGATCAACCCACAGCCGCTCTTCGCACGAGCGCGTCTCACTTCGCCCTTTAACCACAAGCCTGGCCTGACGCGGTTTTTACCGGCCTTGCTACAGGCAGCGTGGGACAAGGCTGAGGTGACACCAGTTTCATGGCAGGGTTCCGGCGATCTGGCGGCAACGGCGAAGTCCAACTGCTTTGTCGTCATTCCACCGGACCGGCAGGCCCTGGCCGGGGGAGATGAAGTGGGCGTGCTGCTCGCCTATTGAGGTTGCGACGGGCTTAATAGACGCGGACCCCTCCACTTCGGTCCGGATGACCGACGGAGGCCAAGGACCTGCGTTTTGCCCGGCGTGCCAACAAAGCATGCAGCGACCAGCTACCCTAACACCATGAGCAAGCTCTCTCATTTCGATGAAGCCGGCGAAGCACGCATGGTGGACGTCAGCAGTAAACCTGTCACCCGCCGGGAGGCAGAAGCCTCTGCTTTTGTCGCGCTCTCGGAGGAAGTCCTTGCCGCACTGCCCAAAAACCCCAAGGGCAACCCGCTGGAAGTAGCCCGGTTTGCGGGCATACAGGCGGCGAAACGCACCGCGGAGCTCATCCCCCTCTGCCACCCTCTCCCGCTCAGCTTTGTGGATGTATCGGCAACCATCACAGAGGGCGGTGTAGCCATCCGCGCGGTAGCAGCCACCTCCGGCCCTACCGGGGTGGAGATGGAGGCGCTGACGGCTGCCTCTGTCGCTGCGCTGACGATCTATGACATGTGCAAGGCGCTCGACAAGAGCATCGTCATCCGCAATGTACAGCTGGAGCGAAAGTCGGGCGGCAAATCGGGAGACTTCTCCCGCTAGAGCAAATTACCTGATGCTAATGGTGTTTCTGGCTGGATACAGATTGGCCTTTCACTGGGGAAAAGGCCCGTGTTCATCCTATCTTCGCTCTACACCTTCCGGTAATTCGCTTTAGTGCTTCCCCGGTACGCTGGTCAGGCGTCTTCACCACCCTCTTCGTCCCCGACATCAGGTCCCTCATCGACCGGAGGCTCATCCTCGGCAACACTCTCCTGCTTGGTCTTGAGGCAGAACCACAGAAAGCTGACTTCCGGCGGCTTGATCCCGGTGCTGCGAATGGCGCTGACAATCTGCCCGCGGGTGTGGACGCCGTGACTGCTCACCTGCAGCAGCATCTCCCACAGGGGAAGCGAGGAAGGCCCGCCGCCGCCCGGCAGGGTGAAGGGGCGCTGGGTGACAAAGTCTTCCGGCGTGAGGCCCTCGATAAAGTCCCCGGTCGCATCGCTTACCTGCTGCCACCGCTCCAGAACAGCAGCCGGCGTGGTCAGCTTTGAAGAGTCCCGGGTCAATGCAAAAGCCTCGCCAAGGGGAAGTTCGCCCGCCAGCCAGGCAATCCACGACTGCTGCACCAAAACCAGGTGCGCAACCGTTGCACCGATCGGTCCGTTGCCGCTGCATGGTGTCGTTTCATAAACATCAGGGGAGAGCGCCTGCAGGAAAGTCAGCAGGGATTCATTTGCCCAGTTATTGTGCGCGAACTGGACTTTGGCCATCGACAGTGCTGCTTCAATCATGGCCAGAAGTCTAGCAGCACCCTTGCTCTACCGAAATCAATCTTTCAACCGGGAGGCGCAAATAGTCCCGCAATGTCACGGCAGGGCCCTGCTGACGCGCTAAATGACTCGCAACGCCACGCGGTCAGTTGACGGTTGCAGGTGCGCGTCATAGATTTGGAGTCGCGACCGCGGAGGAACTTTCATTGCACGCTATGCCTGAGTTATCGAAACCAATCACCGGGTCATCAAGACCAGTAGCCGCAGCCTCCACCACGCAGCAGCCATCCATTGCACGTCACGCGGCCATTATGCGTAACGCTGCGCTTGGCGGATTTCTCTGCATGCTCTGCGTGCTTGCCCCTATGCGTGCATTCGCTCAGGCCGATACGACCCTGGCCGCAACACCGCCCATGGGCTGGAATAGCTGGAACCACTTTGCCGGCCGGGTGATAGATAAGGACGTACGCGCAGCGGCCGATTATCTCGTTTCCTCAGGCCTGCGCGATGCAGGGTACGTCTACGTGAATATTGACGACACCTGGGAGGGCAAGCGCAACGCCAATGGGGAGATCCAGACCAACGACAAGTTTCCCGACATGAAGGCGCTGGCGGATTACGTGCACAGCAAGGGCATGAAGCTCGGTATCTATTCCTCACCCGGTCCGCAAACCTGTGGACGCTACGAAGGCAGCTACCAGCATGAAGCACAGGACGCGAAGACCTATGCCGGCTGGGGCATCGATTATCTGAAGTACGATCTCTGCTCCTATGGCGAGATCATGAGGAAACAGGCCGGCTCTGAACACAATCCACAAGCCAGCGAAATGATGCACCAGGCCTACCAGAAAATGCACCAGGGTCTACTGGCCACGGGCCGGCCCATTGTTTTCAGCCTTTGCCAGTACGGCTGGGACAACGTGTGGCAGTGGGGCCCGTCCGTCGGCGGCAACCTGTGGCGGACTACCGGCGACATTGAAGACAACTACGCACGCATGGCCGAGATCGGCTTTTCGCAGGCCGGGCTCTCAAAGTATGCCGCGCCCGGCCACTGGAATGACCCCGACATGCTCGAGGTCGGCAACGGCGGCATGAGCAGCGATGAATACCGGACCCATATGAGCCTGTGGGCGATCCTTGCTGCTCCCCTGCTCGCCGGCAATGATCTATCAAGAATGTCGCCGGATACGCTCGCGATCCTGAAGAACAAGGATGTGGTCGCCATCGATCAGGACAAGCTGGGCAAACAGGGCGACCGGATCAGCGCTGATGGCCCGTATGAAGTCTGGTCACGCACCCTCTCACAAGGCAAGGCCATTGCACTGTTTAACCGCAGCGGACAAGCCGCGCCCATAACCCTGCATCTACAGTCCGCCGGCGTCAAGGCAGGTACCAGGGCCAAAGATGTGTGGACCGGGAGCGAGGTGACCGTGAAAGAGGGCTATTCCGTCAACGTCCCGAAGCATGGCGTTGTGCTGCTGCTGGTGCACGATTAGGGAGCATGTCCCCCTAAAGAGGTGCCGCGAAGATGCTGCAAATGCTCTATGATCGCGGCATGAAGTCGTCTGTGATCCTGCGAAGAGTTGCGTTCGCCCTGCTTTTGATTCTGCCGCTGCCGGCAATGCACGCGGCCAAAGACAAAGGTCCAAAACCCGACAAGGAACTGGAAAAGTACGCGGGGGAGTATACCGGGGAGACCCGCACCAAGACCGAGTCGCTCTCCCAGAGCGAGATGCAGGATTACTCGCTCAAACATCACGGCATTGATATCAGCCTTGGCGGCGACGGCAGCGCGACCGTTTCCCAGAGCCCGCATGGCGATGATGAAATGACCAGCTTCGGCCATTTCAAAGTGTCCGGCGGCCAGGTAGTGATCACCTTTGACCCTCCCCCTGATGGGAAGAGCGCTACTCCGGCACCAATGAGCTTCTCTACCGGCCACAATGAGTTGACGCCCGTTGCCTACGATCATTCCTTGTGGGGCAAGCTGCCGCCGCCATCCCTGCATCGGGCCGGCAACGAAGGCCGGCCGAGCGGCGCGGCGAAACACGGCGGCGCCTGATACCTTCGCATGGAGAGCCAGAACCGAACGAGGGCAGATTGCGCGCCCTCGTTCTTGTTTGCCTGCCCATATGCCTGAAATGGTAGTGGTTTAGAGCAAATTACCTGATGCTATGGTGTTCTGGCTGGAGACAGGTTGGCCTTTTCCTGGCGAAAAGGTCCGTGTTCATCGTATCTTCGCCGGACACCTTCAGGTAATCTGTCTAGCTGCCGTAGTGGCGACCTTCGGCCGCCTGTCCGCATGCCACCACGCCGCTGAGCGGCGCGAAGGTGCGTTGAAAGAAAGTGTCGTCCACAACATAACATTCGCCGTTTTCACCGCGGATGATCCACTCTCCGCGCTTCACATGGCGGAAGCCATTGTCCGCTGCAATCGTCAGGTCTGACTTGCACTGATTCGCATCTACCACCAGCGGCCGGTATGTCTGAAATGCACTCATAATTCCTCGTCATCGGTCTGTTGCCGATACTTTTGATTTGAGACTCACCTGCATAAAGCCCGGCGACGGATTCCGTAAAGCCTTCATAAGCCCCGATTGCGGAAGGGGCAATCGAGTGCTCCTTTAAAAGAGCACGATGGGCGAACAAAGGGCGACAGTCCTTAGCTGATCAGCGCTACACTAGGCATTCATGCCGTCCCCCAACAGCATCCTCGAAACTCCCGACCGCACGGCTGCTGGAAGCCTCGCCTGGGCGCATCCCGTGGTGCAGGAGTGGTTCGTCAGCCGCTTCGGTACGGCAACAGAACCGCAGGAAGCGGGTTGGCCACCGATCCTGGAAGGCCGTGCGACGCTCATCTCGGCGCCCACCGGCTCGGGCAAGACGCTGGCGGCCTTTCTCATCTGCATCGACAAACTGGTCCGCAAAGCCATCGACGGCTCACTCGAGGATGTGACCGAGGTCGTCTACATTTCTCCTCTCAAGGCGCTGTCGAACGACGTACGTAAGAACCTTGAACAGCCGCTGGCGGAGATTCAGCAACTTGCCCTGGAACGCGGCTTCCTGTGCAGTCATGTACGCACCGCAGTCCGAACCGGGGACACCCTGCAGTCCGAACGCCGGCTGATGCTGAAGCGTCCGCCGCACATCCTGGTGACCACGCCGGAGTCGCTGTACATCCTGCTGACGGCGGACAAAAGCCGCGCCAACCTGCGCCGCGTGCGGACGGTGATCGTCGATGAAATCCACGCGATTGCGGATGACAAGCGTGGCGCGCATCTCGCCTTGTCGCTTGAGCGGCTCGATGCGCTGGTGTGCGGGGAAAACCGCCTGACCCCTGCGGGATCGTTGACCGGCCTTAACGCTCCGCCGCAGCGCATCGGCTTGTCAGCCACGCAGAATCCGATCGAACTGGTAGGCGCATTCCTGGTCGGCTCGCCAAGATCAGATGTCGATCCGTTATTGGCCTCCCGACCGGAGCGCAGCGAAGTGGAGGGACCTGCATCTCTTCCCCCAAGCGCCAAACCCTCACTCACCCATCAACCTGCAATCGTACAAGTGGGCACGCGCCGCAAGCTTGATCTGGCGATCGAACTACCAGATGACGAACTCGGCTCCATCGCCAGCAATGCTATCTGGGACTCGGTCTACAACCGCCTGGCTGAACTGGCCCTCGAGCACCGATCGACACTGGTCTTCGTCAACACCCGCCGCATGGTCGAGCGCCTCGCGTACTCACTCGGCGAACGCATCGGCGCTGAGAATGTGGCCGCCCATCACGGCTCACTCTCCCGGCAGCTTCGACACGAAGCGGAGCGCCGCTTAAAGGCAGGAGAGATCAAACTGCTGGTTGCGACTGCCTCGCTTGAACTCGGTATCGATATCGGCGCCATCGACCTGGTCTGCCAGGTCAACACGCCGCGCGCTATCTGCGCGGCCATGCAGCGCGTAGGCCGTGCCGGGCACTGGCGTGGCGCCATCCCCAGGGGACGCTTCTTCGCCACCACTCGGGATGACCTGATGGAGCAGGCAGCGCTGATCCAGGCAATGAAAGCAGGCGATCTCGACAAGCTCGAGATTCCACCATGCCCGCTCGACATCCTGATGCAGCAGATCATCGCCATGTGCTCAGCGGAACCCTGGCAGGAAGATGATCTCTATGAAGTCGTGCGGCGCGCGTATCCCTATCGCGACCTCACGCGCGCAGAGTACGACGAACTGCTCTGCCTGATGGCCGACGGCATCGAATCATCGCGCGGCCGCTACGGCTCGTACCTGTTGCGCGACCGCATTCATGGCCGCTTGCAGGCACGTCGAGGCGCACGCATGATTGCTATTTCGAACGGCGGCAGTATCCCTGACGCAGCCATTTATTCGGTGATCCTGATGCCGGAAGGCGTGCAGATCGCCACCCTCGACGAACACTTCGCCGTCGATTCACGCGCCGGCGATATCGTCCTGCTTGGCAATAGCAGCTGGCGCATCCAGAAAGTCGAAAGCGCTGGCCGCGTGCTGGTCGAAGACGCGCACGGTCAGCCGCCCAACGTTCCTTTCTGGGCGGGCGAAGCACCCCAGCGGACGACCGAACTCAGTACGTACCTGTCACAGCTACGAGCAGAAATCGACCAGCGCGTTCCTGCCACAGGCCGCAATGCTGTCCTTCCCGGCTACATCACCGCGACCAATCCCGATGTCGCTGCATGTATGGAATGGCTTACTGAAAGCTGCTGCGTGCCGGCTTCCGGCGCCATGCAGATGATCGCTTATGTCGTCGCCGGTCGCGCTGTGCTTGGCACGGTCCCGACGCTGACCACGATCGTTGCCGAACGTTTTTTTGATGAAGGCGGCGGGATGCAATTGATCCTGCATGCGCCCTTCGGCGGCCGCATCAACAAGGCCTGGGGACTGGCGCTGCGTAAACGCTTCTGCCGCGGCTTCAACTTCGAACTGCAGGCAGCCGCCACTGACAACGGGCTGAATATCTCGCTCGCCGAGCAGCATAGTTTTCCTTTGAGCGATGTCTTCCGTTTCCTTACTGTCGACACTGTTACCGAACTTCTGCAGCAGGCTTCTCTAACGTCGCCGATTTTCAAAGCGCGCTGGCGCTGGGATGCCGGCCGCAGTCTGCAGCTGCTGCGCATGCAGAAAGGCAAGCGTGTACCGCCGCAGATCCAGCGCACCCGCGGCGATGACCTGCTTGCATCGGTCTTCCCCTCTGTCGCGGCCTGCCAGGAGAATATCGAAGGCGACATCGAGATCCCGAACCATCCGCTGGTCCGCGAAGTGATGAAAGATGTCCTGCAGGAGGCGATGGACCTTGAAGGATTGAAGCAGGTGCTTGCCGGGATCGAATCGGGCACCATCCGCTGCGTCGCCGTCGACACTACGACACCGTCCGTCTTCTCGCATGAACTGCTGAACGCCAACCCCTACGCCTACCTGGATGACGCCCCCCAGGAAGAACGCCGCGCCCGTGCCGTGAACATGCGTGGCATGGTGCCGGACAAATTGCTGGGCGAGGCCGGCCGGCTTGATCCTGCCGCGATTGCGCAGGTGCGTGAAGAGTGCTGGCCGGACATCCGTGATGAGCACGAACTGCACGACCTTTTATATGCACTCGTCATGGTGCCCGCCAGCGTTCTCGAACGCCGGGAGGCCCGCGACTGGCCGCTGTTCATGGCCCGCCTGGTCAGCAAGGGCCGCGCCGCGCTGGTTGAGCGAGATGGCCGTACCTACCTGGAAGCCGCGGAGCACGGGAGCAAAACTGCCGACGAAACCACTTTGCGGAAATCGATCAGCGGGTGGATGAATATCCTCGGTCCGGTAACGGCAAACAGCCTCGCAAAGTTCCTTAGCATTGAAGCGGGCGAAGTCTATAAGGCGTTTGTCGCGATGGAGATGCAGGGCAGCATTCTTCGCGGCGTGTTCGAAGGTGCGTTGGAAGGAGTCGCAGGTGTGTTGGGGGGCGTCTCGGTCCCACAGCATGACCATGACATAGAGTGGTGCGAACGACGGCTGCTGCAGCGCATCCATAAGCGCACGTTGAACAGCCTGCGCAAGCAGGTTGAAGCCGTGACCCCCGTGGTTTACATGCAGTGGCTGTTGCAATGGCAGCATCTCGCGCCGCAGACACAGCTCGCCGGTGAAGCAGGTGTGCTTGCAGCACTCCGTCAGCTGGAAGGCTTTGAAGCGCCCGCGGTGGAGTGGGAGACCTCCCTCCTCCCGCAGCGTGTACTCGACTACGATCCACGCATGCTCGATGCGCTGTGCCTTTCCGGCGCAGTCGGCTGGGGCCGCATTTCGCCGCATCCCGCCTTTGCTTCAGCAGACCACGGTGCTCCTCGTCGCGTCGTACCCACTTCGATGGCGCCGGTGACATTCTTCCTGCGCGACACGGCCCTGTGGATGGACTTGTGTCTCGCGGATCGCTCCATCTCTGAGCCGATCCTCGCCGCGGCGCTCAGCGAACTTGCCCTGAAAGTCCGCGCCTGCTTCGAACAATATGGAGCAGTTTTTTCAGCCGATCTCATCCGACTGCTCGGCGTTCCGGCAGCCGACGTCAGCCGCGCCTTGTGGGAGCTGGTCGCTGCAGGACTGGTCACGGCAGATGGCTACGAGAGTCTGCGCATGCTGGTCGATCCGCGGCGCAAACAGGCCTTCGCTGCACCGGCTCGCGGACGATCCGTGACTCGTCCGCGAAATACCGTCGGTCGCTGGTGCCTGCTGTCTTCGGTCATTGGCGAATCTACCGTCTCGAAAGCTGAGTTGCACGAGCAGCAGCTTGAATCGGCATGCTGGACCCTTCTTACACGCTATGGCGTGGTCTTCCGCGATCTGCTGGCTCGCGAGACCACGATGCCGCGCTGGAGCGACCTGTTGCCCATGTTCCGTCGACTCGAAGCGCGCGGCCTCCTGCGCGGCGGCCGCTTTCTGTCAGGCTTCAGCGGTGAACAGTATGCGCTGCCCGAAGCGGTGGAGAGCCTGCGCGAAAGTCGTCGTCATGCGGCCTCGGACGTCCCCATCACCATCGCGGCAGCCGACCCGATGAACCTTGTCGGCATTGTCGTTCCAGGCGATCGGCCAGTGGCGATTCCGGGACGCACAGTAACCTTCAACAGAGGCAAATGTTCAACCGAAACAGACGTTGAAACGACACAATCCGGCTCCTTTACAGTCGATAATGTGCTGCTTTTGCATCAAAAAACTCATCTTTTTGCATCGAGTACTGGCCATGACTGACATCAACCAGAATGCTTCTACACCAGCAGAGAACGACGAAGACTGCTACTGGGATGGCCCCTACCTCGTCTTCACCGAGGCCTTTCACCTCAAGCGCGGCTACTGCTGCAACTCGGGCTGCCGCCATTGTCCTTGGAAGGATACAGAATCCCCATTGCCCGGCAGTTAGTTCGCTAGATGCGCCAGACCGGCGGTAGTTTGCAGGTGTGTTTGCTTGAAGCTGCCGGGATATTTCAGGCCAAAGCCGAGGACGCGATCAACGGCGATGTGCGCCAGCCAGATAAGGCTGCACTGCAGCGCCAGTGTCCAGTGTTCGTGCCAGGCAAGCAATCCGAGGACGAGCGGAATCGTCGATGTATGGACGATGTTGTAGAGTGCCGAGGCAAATGCTGTTGGACCTTTGACAAAGGTCAAGAGCGACAAGTCCGGCACCAGGAACAGCAGGGCGAAAAACAGCCAATGTCCTGCGAAGAAATGCTCATAGCCGGACGCGGCAAGAACAAGCGCGGCAAGCGCTTCGGCTCGCAGGAGCCGGTCTGGACGTGTACTGCTTCCCAGCGATTGATCCAAGTGCATCACACTCACTCCGTCATTCACGCTGCTGTTTAAGCCTACGCGGTATGGTTAAGCGATGATACTTTTCCTTGGGAGCAAAACGCTGCAAGATGCGGTTGCACGGACGTCACGAAGGAGCCGGAGCGGCATGAGCTGTCAGCTATCGCCAAGCCGCCGAGTCTTTACTCCACATCAAGCTTTGCTGGTGTTGCTAATACTCGTTACGTTTGTCCCTGCCCTAACAGTGATAGCTGCGAATCTGCCAACCGCCTGGAAGGCACAGTGGATCGCCTCGCCCGATGGACCGTCGCGCGATTACGACGTCGTCTATTTCCGTAAGACGCTTCCACTCACCTCCGTGCCCGCTAAATTCCTGGTGGATGTGAGTGGCGACACCCGCTACGAATTGCACGTGAACGGCAAACGCGTGAGCGCGGGCCCGGCGCTCGCCGACGTCCAGCACTGGCGTTACGAAGTCGTCGACCTGGCGCCCTACCTGCGCGCAGGCGAAAATCAGATTGCGTCCGTCGTCTGGAACTTTGGAGCGGAAGCGGCCCTCGCGCAGATGAGTGCCCAGACGGCCTTCGTCCTATCAGCAGAAGACGCGACCAACAGCGCCATCGATACAGACCAGAGCTGGCAGGTAAGCCATGAGCCTGGCCGCACCACCCGACGCATCGACATGAATGGCTACTACGCTGCCGGACCGTCCGAGGTGATGGATGGCCGCAAAATGGACTGGGCATGGGACCAGCTTCCGGCGAAGGGGGAGAAAGGCTGGCTGCCCGCTCAACCGTTAGGCGAAGCCGCTCCGCGCGGCGCCCGCGATAGCCACACCCGATGGATCCTGCAGAAAGATGAACTGCCACCGATGCAGTACGCCGCCGTACCTCCCGGTCGGGTTGTTCGTGTCGCCGGAATGACAGGGGTCAAATCTCTGGAGAGTCCATTGACCATCCCGCCACATAGTGACGTCACCTTTCTGCTCGATCGCAAACAACTCACGACCGCATTCCCCTCACTGACCATTAAGGATGGCACGAATGCATCTGTATTGGTTACGTCTTCGGAAGCACTCTACGATGTTGAAGGCCAAAAAGGCAATCGCAACGAGATCGAGGGGCGCCACATCGAAGGTATGCAGGACCTGATCTTCGCCGACGGTGGCGAACGCACCTATCGCACCCTCTGGTGGCGCACCTGGCGCTACCTGCAGTTGGAGGTGAAGACCGCCGACGCTCCGCTTACTATCGAGAAGCTCGACGCCTTTTACACCGCATATCCCTTCGAGAAGAAGGCCACTTTCAACAGCGATGATGCTGAATTGCAGCGCATCTGGGACACCGGCTGGCGTACGGCGCAGCTCTGCTCGCATGAGACTTACATGGATACGCCCTACTGGGAGCAGCTGCAGTATGTCGGCGACACGCGCATCCAGGCCATGATCTCCTACGCCGTCACTGGAGATGATCACCTCGGCCGACAGGCCATGATGGCCTATCGCGATTCGCAACTTACCGATGGCCTGACCGGCAGTCGCTATCCTTCAAACCTGACGCAGATCATTCCACCCTTCTCGCTCATGTGGGTGGGCATGCTGCACGATTACTGGATGTATCGCGACGATCCAACCTTCGTCAAAACGCTGCTGCCGAGTACCCGTGGGACGCTGGACTGGTTCACCGCAAGACAGCGGCCGGATGGCCTACTCGGCCTCATCGAGTGGTGGCCTTTCGTTGACTGGAGCCCGCCGCTGTATGAGGGTGGTTCTCCACCACAAGACGCCGATGGCGGCTCGAGCGCGCTGACTCTGCAGTTCATCGAAGGATTGAAGGACGCCGCTGAGCTTGAGCACACCCTTGGTGAGCGAGACCGCGCAGCACGATATGAAGAGCAGGCGAAGCACGCGTCGGACGCGTTGATGCGCTTGAACTGGGATGATCACACCGGTATGCTGGCCGATACTCCCGCAAAGAAGAGCTACGGTCAGCAGGCGAACTCCCTGGCTGTCTGGCTCGATGTGATTCCAAAAGCGCAGCAGCGCAGCGTCATGGAAAAAGTGCTGGCAGCATCCGATGGCACGGCAAGCCAGGACGCGGTTAAGCTTTCCCTTGCCAGCTATTACTTCCGCTACTACGTCGCCCGCGCGATGGTGCATGCCGGCCTTGGCGATCGCTATATCGCCGAGCTTGCGCCGTGGCGAAAAATGCTCACGCTGGGACTCTCCACCTGGGCGGAAACGCCGGAGCCGACGCGCTCGGATTCACATGCATGGAGCGCCCATCCGACCCTCGACCTGCTGACCATTGTCGGCGGCATTGCGCCCGGCTCGCCCGCGTTTCAGTCTGTCCGTATCACGCCGCATCTGGGCCCGCTGCACCACGCCGAAGCGGCCATGCCGACGCCGCATGGGCCGGTTTCCGTGAGATACGTAAAGGTGACCAGTGGATGGACAGTTTCGGTTACGTTACCGGCCGGCTTGCCCGGCGAGTTGGAGTGGGATGGCAAAGATATTCCACTCCATGCCGGTGAGCAGGAAGTCAAGCTGCCCTGAAGAGCGATATGCAAACCCATGTCTCAAGAGCGAGACATGGGGCACCCCGTTTCGTGGCGCAATCGAAGACGGCTAATCCAAAGGCTGCCAGAGTTCGACGCGGTTGCCCTCGGGATCAGTACACCAGCCGAAACGGCCAAAGCCATAATCCTCGCGCTTTTCGTCGACAGGGACGCCGGCAGCAGTCAGCGACACCAGCGTTGCGTCAAGATCTTTCACACGGAAGTTGAGCATCGCGGGCTGTGCCGGGGCGAAGTACCCGTCGTCCTTGCCGAAGAACGTCAGGACCAGCGTGCCGGGACCAGCGTCGGGTGGAAAAGTGAAGCAGCCATGCTCCCGCACCAGGCCAAAATGCTGTTCGTACCACGTGTAGAGTGCTTGAGGATCAGCGGCGCGTAGAAAGATGCCGCCCACTCCGATGACGTGACTCGTTGACATGTGCTACTCCTTTGTCTTCATTTCCTGCATAGCTGTGTGAAGGAGGTCGCTGGGTGAGGGCCTGTGCCGTCGTTCCCGTCGACTTTCGCGCGGCTCGCTGATGATCACTTTTTCCGGGCGAGGCTGGCCCACCTGGGTACGCGCATTCTCTTTGACCGCCTTGGTGACGGAGAAAGGTTTTGATTTCTTTTTCGCCACTGGAACAGCCCCCGCGTCTCTGCCACGATCCTGTAAGAGTATGGAATACTTTCATGGGAATGCAAGAAGGAGTTATCGATGGAAGAACGGGATTTCTTTGATGAGAAGCCGGAAGTGAAGAAGCATACGCTGACGTGTCCCAACTGCGGGAAGGCGGATGAGTACGAGATCAGCTGGCTGGTAAGAAGGAAAAAAGCACAAGTGCCACGCGGGGCCGATGAACGGGACCGGGCGCGGTTTGCCAAGGCACAGAGCTACATGGTGCGGCGAGACGATCCATTGGCCTGCAAGAACATTCGCTGCCGCAAGCGCTTCGAAGTCACCGGCGTTCAAAGCGTAGCTTTCCTCTAAAACTGGCCGTGCAGGCAAGAGCGCCTTCGGCGGGTCAGTGGCGGGGTGACTTTGCAGTCCTCGCGTTCGTCGGGAGTCAGTTGGATCGAGCAAGTCCGGGGATTGTTCTCTGACCATCTGCTGGAGCCTCGACAGCTAGAGCGGGGTGGGAAGTAGCGAGCAAGCCCCAAATCGAGAACCATGGTTACGTGACTTTCACGACGATCTAGAAAACATCTCATGTAGCTACTCCCACCCGCCGATGTAATCCTTATCGCTGCATGCATGATCAGCGGTAAAGGAGGCTCTATGAATGTTTCCTTCCCGGGTCCGGGTACAACAGCCGCGCCATCGGCGATCGATCACCATGTAACGACACCTCAGGATGCAGCAACCGCCCAGGCAGCGGATAGCATGGATGGCAGCAGGTTGAGCGTCTACGGGCAGATTCACCAGCTGAAAGAACAGGGACAGACCCTGTCGCAGATTTCAGTTGATCTTGACCTGTCAATTTCTGCTGTCGGCACAGACCTGCTCATCAATGTGCCGCAAATACCGGCGATTACCCAGACAACTCCTGCCAGTTCAGAGCCGAGCATCTCGCTCAGTGTCTAAACCGGTCAAACCAGGTGAGCCGAAGAGGCTCTGGACGGGGAGGGGGGTCTCGTGGTTTGATGAGAGCGTTGGTAGTTTTGCTTCACAGCAGGCCGAAGCCTTTAAAGCACAACAGAAAACCTGGAGACACGATGGCGAACCTCAGCATCCCCCTGGAAGAGCGCAACATGACCCCGCACCAGATCGATGCGCTTGAACTGCGACGCCGCAAGGGTACCCTGCTGTTGACCATCGCCGGTCAGTTTACCGTGATTGCTACTCTGCTCTGCGCCTGGGCCGGGAGTGACCTCGTCTGGTCGCCGGGTCTGGCCAAGCCGATGGACATCTACCTTGCCCTCTCGGTCACGATCATCCTGGTCGCCGGTTCCACCGGTGTGTACCTGCGCCGTGGTTCGCCGGAGTTTTAGGCACCAAGCGCTACGCCAAACGTCATTGATTGACCAGGGTTTTGCAGCGGCGATTTTTTTTTGTTGCCGCATACTCCTCTCACGGCGTGCGTCAGGCCACGAACATTCACTGGCAGGAATGCGGAACGACCACCAAGTTACCCGGCATTTACTTCGCGCAACGTCCACTTCCTTACGGATCCTTATAATTGTCGTGTGCTATCCGCCGCGCTGCAGGAACCGGGGCCTATCGTGACATCCAGCTCAAAATCGTCGTCTTCCCATGTGCAGGACCATATTGACCTGGTGGCGCGGCATGAGCAGGAGTTCCTTTCGCGGCGCAGCTGGTCTGAGCGCGTTGGCGATTGTGTGGGCAGTTCGATCGGCAGTCTGAGCTTTGTTCTGCTGCATGCCTTCTGGTTCACGGCATGGTTGCTGTTGAATACGCTGCACATTGGCCGCATGCAACAATTTGATCCATATCCTTTTCCTCTGCTTGATCTCTGCGTAGCCATCGAAGCCATTTTCCTGGCAAGCTTTATCGTTATGCGGCAGCAGCGAATGGGTCGCCGGGCGGACGAGCGCGATCACCTGATCCTGCAAATCTTGCTGTTAACCGAGAAGGAAGTAACAGCATCGCTTAGCATCGAGCGGGAGATTGCACGTAAACTCGGCCTGGCAAAGATCGCGAACGATGAAGATGTCAAAGAATTGAGCCAGCATACTTCCATTGAAGACGTCACCGAAGGATTAAAGGAATCGCTGATCGGCGAATAGCTTTGCCGATTGCAGTACCAGCCAGCCGATGATGAGCGCTTTGGCGCACTTGGTGCAAATTACCTGATGCTATGGTGTTTCTGGCTGGATACAGGTTGTTCCTTTTCTTGGCGACAAGGCCCGTGTTGACCGTATCTTCGCTCGACACCTTCAGGTAATTTGCTCAAGAGCTTTATCTGCCCAAATGTGCGACCGGTCGATACGCCTCCTCAGGAATCTCTGCCAGCGTGGACGAGCGAACTTTTTCACCGAGTCCGTAGAACTGGCAAAAGCTCATAATGAGCGGACGCCACTTGTCCGGATCAATGTGATTTGCATGTTCAGCGACCAGGAGCGATTCTTCGATATGAGCCCGAATGACTCGAACCTCAAAGGCAAACGCGCCTGTAGGTTTATCCGGCCGGTGGCCGAAAGGCTGCGTGCTTTCGAGCACCGCTTCCAGTTGAACGGGGCATTCCATGACGCGGGGCGCATTCACCAGTTCTGAGGGTGTCGGCGTCAGGCCGGCGATGCCGAACTTGTCCTTCTCATAGCGGTAGCCCATCGCCTGTTTATGGGGAGGAACGGGGTCAGCGCCAGTCGTGCGCGCCAGGCGATCGATTGCATCTGCCAGGGTGACAGATGGAAGGTTGACGACGCACTCCCGTTCACGACAAAGGTTCTGCGCTGTTTGACTCTTTGCGCCTAGGCCGAGCATGCAGTTCCAGCCAAGCCACCAGGCCGAAGACATGGGAGCAAGGTTAGCAGTGCCGTCTACGTTGCGCGTACTGAGGACGACCACGGGCGTGCCGAAGTAAAGGATTGATGGTTCAACTCTGGTATGCATAGTGCCAGGTTGCCGCAGCAGCCGGGAAGCTGGCTATCCGGTTCTTGCCGTCCTATCCAATTCTGTCCGCCGACCGGTAGCTTGGCAACAGCTGGACTGCAATGAACCCTCTATACTGATCCGTGTGCCGGGACACGCCGGCATTTGGATGTTGTTAGCTTGAAGGAGTTGTTGGATGGCAGCAGTTCGTGGAAATGTACGTAAGGAAAAAGATTCACTTGGCTTTGTGGAAGTGCCGGAAGCTGCCTACTATGGAGCGCAGACGGTGCGTGCGGTTGAGAATTATCCGATTTCCGGGATGCGGGCACATCCGCTGTTGATCCGTGCGCTCGGCATGGTCAAGCATGCAGCAGCCGAGGCGAACAAGTCTCTCGGCCTGGTCGATGACAAGCGGGCGGACGCGGTCCTCCAGGCTGCACAGGAAGTGATGGACGGCAGGTGGAATGCCGAGTTCGTTGTCGACGTTTTCCAGGCAGGCGCGGGTGTGAGCCTGCACATGAACACCAACGAAGTCATCGCCAACAGGGCAAACGAGATCCTTGGCGGGAAGCTGGGGGAGTATGCGGAAATCCACCCCAATGACCATGTGAATTACGGCCAATCGACCAACGACGTATTCCCCACAGCCATGCGCGTCGGCACCTTATTGACGCTGGAAACGCTTTATCCAGTACTTGATACGCTTGCCGGGACCTTTCGCGCCAAGGCAGCTGAGTTCGACGGCATCATGAAGTCCGGTCGTACGCATATGCAGGACGCGGTGCCGATCCGGCTGGGACAGGAGTTTGCCGCGTACGCGCTTACCATTGAGAAGGCGAAAAAGTTTATCGTGCTGGCGTCGGATTCTCTGCGCGAACTCGGCCTGGGCGGCAGCGCGGTCGGCACGGGCATCAACACCCATCCTGATTACCGGGTAAAGGCCATCGCCAACCTGGCGAGGCTTTCCGGCCAGCAATTGGAACCAGCCGCGGACATGCGGTGGGCTATGCAATCAAATGCCTGCATGGCGGACGTGAGTGCTTCCCTGCGTGGGCTGGCGCTTGAGGTGATCCGCATTTCGAATGACATTCGGCTGCTCTCCTCCGGCCCCAACACAGGCTTTGCCGAAATCTACTTACCGAGTCTGCAGCCCGGTTCGTCCATCATGCCCGGCAAGATCAACCCGGTGATGCCTGAGCTTGCCGCGATGGTCAGCTTCCAGGTCGTCGGCAATGATACTGCCGTCTCCATGGCGGTCCAGGGCGGCCAGCTCGAGTTGAATGTGATGATGCCAACGATGGCCTACAGCGTACTGCAGAGCACGACGATCCTTGCCAACATGCTCCGGCAATTCGAGAAGTACTGCGTGGCCGGCATCACTGCGAATGTGGAGCGCTGCAACTTCTACGCGCAAAGCACAGTGTCTCTGGCGACCGCGCTAAATCCATATATTGGCTATGCAAAAGCAGCGGAGATTGTGAAGGAATCAATAGCGACCGGTGATTCAATCATTAAAATTGCGCGTTCCAAGAACCTGCTCAGCGAAGCGGAGATTGCGGAGATTCTCGATCCGTTAAGAATGACAGAACCACAGTACCCGCTGGATTCGGCCAAGCAGCGCGACACGAAAGTGAAGGCTTAGAGCAAGTTACCTGATGCTATGGTGTTTCTGGCTGGATCCAGGTTGACCTTTTCCTGGCGAAAAGGACCCTGTTCATCGTATCTTCGCTCTACACCTTCAGGTAACTTGCGCTCGCGACGACGCCCACATCTCAGCAGAGATGTGGGCGTAATCTTTAGGTCATCTTCGGGCTCATAAGTAGCACCCCGATTGTCTGACCCGAGACAGAAGCGCAGCGAAGTGGAAGGATTTGCGTTTCCGAACACTCACGAGGCCGAGACAGCTGCGTCTTGCCCTTTACTCAGGATGCATGTGCATCCTTCAAACGCCTGAGGCTTGGACCCTAGCGACGGCCGAAGCGGTAGTTGATCCCGCTGGTGAAGCCTTTGTTGTTCTGGATCTGCCCGCCAAAGTTGGTCAGGTAATAGTTTGGCGTGATGCGGACGGAAAGTCCGGGACCCAAGTTGTAATCAATGGGCACACCGACCGTTGCCGTCAAGCGCCATTGATCTGGATACAGGCCTACATACGTCCCTGGAAGGCCCTGCGAGTTGGCATAAAAGATATTGCGGGCTACGCCCACTTCACCCACGCCACTGATTCCCCACTTCTGGTGCCTGTAAAAGCGATACTGCGGCCCGGCTGAAACGGAGTAGTTGCTGATGGATGGCTCGAAGAAAGTGATGCCTGACCCAAGATTGCCGACATAGGCGTTGCCGAAGTAACCGCGACCTTCAGCCGTGACGCCGAGAGTGTTAGTGAAGTAGCGCGTGATGCCTGCGTCGAAGCCATTTTCATCAAGGTTCTGAAGATTTGCGCCTGGACGCATGCGGATGAAGGTGTAACCGCCAAAAACTTCATACTTGTGGCTGTACGTGTCCTGCACAATCGCCTGGATGCGCTGGGCACGACGGGCGCGGACGCGGGCCTGTGCCTGGCGGGCCAGTTCAGCTCGCTGCGCTTCACTCGGCGCCGGCGGAGGGTTCTGCCCCGAGCCTGGTGACGCGTCCTGCGACGCGGCAGGCGCAGGCTCCGTCTGACCTGCCTGGTCGCCACTGGCCGAATACCCGAGAAGACCGGGCGCTTCAACCGAGGCAAGCAGGGCCGATGTATCGATGGCGGCCTTCGATGGGGCTGTTTGGGAAGTCTGACCGCGCGCTGCAGCGGTGAGCAACAGGAACGAAACTACCGGGAACACTAGGGGCCCGGTGAACTTGCTACGGTGCATGTAAGGTGATGCCTCCACTACGCGACTGCTCTTCACCGGGACAACCGGCGACAACCTGCCATGTGCAATACGGTATGTCCTATTAGAGCATCTTGACCGGCTGTGCGGGGCATCATGGACGTCCGTCGCCAAAGCTTTTCTTCCCCGCAACTCTCATAAACCCACCCCACGCAGATGATCCATGCTGCGAAAATTGTGTAAACCCTCTTGCAACAGCAGCATGGCTCTGGTCTGCTGGTAAAGGTGACGCTGTCGGCACGCAACGCAGGATAAGAGGGGATCTGGATGAAGGGTTTTGTGGTTGGTCTGCTACTGGGTTTGATGATCATCCCGGTGGGTGTATTTGTGTACTTCAAATTTGGGCATCCGCCCGTCGCTGTCGCAGATCCCCCGCTGCCCATGGAAGGCCAGATCGTGGATGTTCCTTTGAATGCCCGCATCGACCGCGAGTATCCGCGTAAGGCAGGGCTCGAAGCATCCGCGGCTAATGTGACCATCGGTGCGCATATCTACCGCCAGCAATGCGCTGCCTGCCATGGCCTC
The DNA here is from genome assembly GCA_964658035.1 of uncultured Acetobacteraceae bacterium. Lineage (GTDB taxonomy): Bacteria > Acidobacteriota > Terriglobia > Terriglobales > Acidobacteriaceae. The sequence goes on along the minus strand of CAZZXL010000017.1, from coordinate 524 downwards.
TATGGGCGGCCTTCTGAATACGGCAAATCCATGTATCCCGATGCGCCACAGCTATGGGAGCCGCATGGGAACGGCGTGGTCGGTGTCAGCGACGACCCCCCGGGCATTACCTACTGGAAGGTGAAGAACGGCATCCGGCTTTCCGGCATGCCGGCGTTTGAACACGTCTTGAACGACACGCAAATGTGGCAGGTAACGCAACTACTCGCCTCCGCCGACAAGACCCAACCCGCTGGTGTCCTGGATCTGCTGAAACAACCACTCGACCTCGACCCGACTGCCCCCGCGCAGTAGGTCAGCTAATCGCGCAATGGGTCGGCGTAATTAAGACAATCAGGTTCATGCCTGCTGCCTCTGTGTTGATCGGAGCGACTGAAAGCAGGAAAGACAACTATCAGGCGGAGCGCAGAAGGACCGCGCCCTTACGCCTCCGTTTACCATGTTTCTATGATGATCTCGGAAACAAAGCCGGGAGCGATGACGCGGGAACAGGCGCTCGCTCGACTGAATGGCAACGACTTGCT
>CAZZXL010000016.1:0-46990 GCA_964658035.1 uncultured Acetobacteraceae bacterium | reverse complement strand
TCACGGTTTATTCTCATCCGTGATCGTAGGGTGCGCCAGGCCGTTCACGAAGCTTTTCTCCAGGCGAACGAACTTGCCACTGCAAGCTACAGCGGTACGCGGCGCGATCAATATGCCGGTCTAAAGTTGGAAGGTATTCTTGAAGCTCCCCAGAACTTATGTATCTTGAGTGATGCTCAGAGCGAGCGCGGCCACAATCTAGGGCGCCATACGACCCCCGAGACCGCCATCTACTCGACGGTTTGTGCCGTCCAGAATTTATGGCTCGCTGCTCGCGCCGAAGGTGTCGGCGTGGGTTGGGTGAGCATCCTCGATCCGGAGCGCCTGCGTGCGATCCTGCGCATCCCGGCACATATGGTTCCGGTGGCTTATCTGTGTCTCGGGTACGTCGACCGTTTTGCCACGGAGCCGGAACTGGAACGCTTTGGCTGGGAGACACGCATACCTCTCGAAGAGGTCGTCTCTTACGATGCCTACTCGTCTGCCCACGGTTCGGATGCCAAGGCCGCCAAACCATGAGGGCACGGGCGATCATGGTGCTCGGCACCAGCTCTCATGTCGGCAAGTCGCTGGTCACCGCGGCCCTTTGTCGTATTTTTGCAGACGAAGGCGTACGTGTCGCACCATTCAAATCGCAGAACATGTCGCTCAACTCGGCTGCCACCATCGAAGGTCTTGAGATTGGACGCGCGCAGGCGCTGCAAGCGGAAGCAGCACGCATTCCAGCGTCCGTGCATATGAATCCCATCCTCTTGAAACCCGCCGGCAACATGAGTTCGCAGGTCGTAGTCCGCGGCAAAATCTGGGGGAAGCTCTCTGCTTCCGACTATCATCGTCGACGAGTGGAAGAACTGCTGCCGATCGTGCGTGAGAGCTACGAAATCCTTGCCGCCGCCCATGATGTCATTATTCTCGAAGGCGCCGGCTCACCCGCCGAGATCAATCTGAAACAGCACGACATCGTGAATATGCGGATGGCGGAAATGGCCGACGCTAGCTGCCTGCTGATCGGCGACATCGATCGCGGAGGTGTCTTCGCATCGCTGCTCGGGACGGTGCAGCTGCTTGATCCCTCGGAGCAAGCTCGTATACGCGGATTCGTCATCAACAAGTTCCGCGGCGACGTCACGCTCCTCGAACCTGGCATCGTCATGATGGAAGATCGCCTGCAAAAGCCATGTCTCGGCGTTATGCCTTACCTGGATGGACTCTCGCTTGAAGAAGAAGACAGTCTTGGACTTCAACCGACGAAGGGAGCGTCGGATACATGGCCTTCCGATTGCTCCAGCAACAGGCAATTGCGCGTTGCCGTTATCGCGCTGCCATCCTTTTCTAACTTCACCGACTTCGATGCGTTGCGTCATGAGCCATCCGTAAGTCTGCGTTATTGTCGCGAAGCAGCGCCGCTGGCTGCGGCCGACGTGATCATCCTTCCCGGCAGCAAGCAGACTGTCGAAGACTTGGTTTGGATACGTCGACGAGGGATGGATGCAAGCATCATGGCGCACGCCGCACGAAGCCTGGTGGTCGGCATCTGCGGCGGCATGCAGATGCTTGGCACTTCGATCGCCGACCCGCTTAAGATGGAGCATGGCGATCAGGCTGAAGGGCTCGGACTGTTGCCTTTTTCCACTCGCATGAACGCTGACAAGGTCACACGGCACGTAAGCGGGCGTCTGCTGCAATCCGCCCTCTTCGAACAGCCGGTGTCGTTGCATGAGATCAATGGCTACGAGATACATATAGGCGAAACGATTTATACCGACAGCGCGCAGCCGTTCGCCATTGTCAACGACCATGCATCTGACGGATGCATCTCTGCGGATACGCGGATCTTTGGAACCTATCTGCACGGTATCTTCGACGACGATGCATTCCGTCACGCCTTCCTCTCGTGTGCGCGCACTTTTCATCACCTTGCTCCTGCAACGAGCTTTGAAAATTGGAGAAAAAGACGAGAACAGTCCTTTGACCAGCTGGCTGATGCCGTACGAAACTCGCTGGATTTACCCGAACTTTTCCGGTGGGTAGGTCTTAAATATGGAGCTATGGCCAGGCATCTGCCTGCATTGAACGCGCCGGTTTCCCTGATGGAGCAAGGCCGCTGAAGCGTTCCTACCTTATCCCTGCCGTGTGGCTCGCGGATCGTCTCGCCGGCGATCCCGAGTGGTTTCCTCACCCGGTGCGCTTCATGGGCATGGCCATCAGTCGTGGTGAGACAGCTTTGCGTCGGCCTAACCAAAGTGCCGCAGGGCAGCTTATTTCAGGTGCTGCGCTAACAGTTGCCGTTGTCTGCTCGACCTACTATCTCAGCCATCAAGGTCTTCAGGCAGCGCGGGCACGATCACCATTGTTAGGGAATGCACTGGAGCTGCTGCTCGCCTGGAACTGCCTCGCCGCCCGTAATCTGGAAGATGAAACAGTGCGCGTCGCCAATGCGCTTGAGGCTGGGGATCTTCCCCTCGCCCGCCGCAGGCTTGCCAGGATCGTCGGACGGGATACGCATTCTCTCGGGACAAATGAAATTTGCCGCGCCGTAATAGAAACCCTTGCGGAAAGCGCCTCCGATGGCATTGTTGCGCCGCTCTTCTACCTGGCTCTCGGCGGCGTACCTCTGGCGCTGGCCTACAAGGCTGTCAACACGCTGGATTCAATGATCGGTCATGCCGACGAGAATTACTTTTACTTTGGCAAAGCTGCAGCCCGTCTCGACGACGCAGCCAATTATCTGCCGGCACGACTGACTGCAGCTGCGATCGTCGCCGCATCGACGTTTCAGGACGATACCGACCCACATGCCGCGTGGTCGACTTGGCGTGGCGACGGAGACAAACATAAAAGCCCCAATGCAGGTCAGCCTGAGAGCGCCATGGCTGGTGCATTGCACGTTCAGCTTGGAGGCGATAACACTTACGACGGCGAAGTGGTTGCAGCAGCCCGCATGGGCACAGAGTTTCAACTACCATCGCTATCCGATGTAAGCAGCGCCATTCGGCTGGTGTCTCTCGTCACGCTGCTTGGGGTTTCATGCGGCATCTTTGTCGCTGCCTTGGCCCAGGGTTCCTGGAGGTCTGCTGAATGAACGCTAAAAGCGAGAGCGTTCCATTGCACGGCGGTCAACTAGGCAAAATCTCTCAGGCATTTGATATACCCATTTCGCAACTTGTCGACTTCAGCGCCAACATCAATCCCGATGGACCTCCAGCCGCAGTTCTTGCCACTCTACGATCCAGTCTCGAGGATCTATCGCTGTTGACGACTTATCCGGACTTGGAACATGCCGCGCTCAAACATTCGATCGCTCTGTACTGCGGTACGAGCCCGCAAAATCTTGTGGTCGCCAATGGCTTTGTCCCTTTGCTGGAGTGCGCATTGCGTGCCCTCCAGGTCAAACGCTGTCTCTTACCCGTGCCGGCGTTCGTCGAATACCGCAGAAGTCTTAAGCGCGCCGGAGTCGGGATCGAGCCTCATCATCTCGATACAGGAAGCAACTTTCAGTATGACCTCGATGCGTTGGTAAACGGCAAACATGACGCAATCCTCATAGCGAACCCCCAGAACCCGTCAGGCACACTGAGCAGGAAGGATTTTCTTCGCGAGCTTGTGTCACGGTGCGCTGCGAGGAACATAACGGTCTTGCTCGATGAGGCTTTTATTGACTACACGCCTTCTGATTCTCTAGCTACGGACGTGGACCGATTTAACAACCTGGTTGTCTTCCGCTCCGTGACCAAGTTCCACGGCATACCGGGTCTGCGAGTGGCCTATGCAGTGGCCACTGAGCACGTGGCGGTGGCGCTCAATGAAAATCTTCCCCCATGGCCGATCACGACACTTGCCGGGCATGCCGTCGTAACTGCGTTGCAGGATAAGATGTTTGCTGATCGCAGCCGAGTCAGCAACGACAGGCGAAGGGATGTATTACGCGATGGCATTAGTTCACTCGGCATCGAGACATATCCCTCAGTTGCCAATTTTCTACTGCTTCGCCTACCTGCGGCTATCGTTCCGCGGCTTTTCTGGGAACGCATGATCGTTGACCACCACATCGTGCTGCGCGACTGCTCAAATTACGAGGGGCTTCCATCTGGCCACTTACGAGTCGCAGTACGCACCGAACCAGAGAACGAACAGCTGTTGAGCGCGATATCGCACTCCCTGCAGAATACGCCGGATCAGGACGAGTAGCTAGAAGTTATATTTAACGACCAGCTGCATAAGGCGTGGGGCGGCCGCACTGACAATCTTTCCATAGTTCTCTCTATCGTCGACCTGTCCATCCACAGAAGCCGGTCCGAAAAACTGCGCATGGTTAAAAGCGTTAAACGCCTCGACCCGCAGATCCAGTGACGTGGCATCTCGCAGTTGCACATTCTTCTGCAGCGTCAGGTCAAAATTATTAATACCCGGTCCATAAAAGACGCGACGCCTGGCATTGCCAAGCTGTCCGGCCTGCTCTTCGGGAAACAGTGCGGGATTAAAGGCCGGTTTACCATTGCGACCATCTGTATTGATCTTGCGTGGCCCTAAAAGCTGTTGCGGTGTGTCGAGCAGGTAGTTGTTGACTCCATTGCCGAGTGTGCCAAGCAAAGAATTGTCAGAGTTGTCGTAGAGGGTTACGGGAAAGCCGGTAGCGAAGCGTGTCGTTCCAGACAGGGTCCACGCTGTGGTGAGTAGATTCACTTTGTGCAAAGCCTGTTCTACGGGCAACGCTAGTGTGTAAGTCGCGACGAATGTATGCTTCAGGTCCCAGGCAGAGATGGTCCGGCTTTGCCGGGGGTCGAAAGGGTTAAGCTGTTCGCCGATGTTCGAACCTTGATCGATAGACTTTGCATACGTGTAGCTGAGCAGGAATTGCGATCCGCTCCGCTGGTAACGAAGTGTCGACTCAAGGGCGTTGAAGTTAGCATCGGCGATTGTTTTATCGTCGGTATTTTCGCCATAGTTCTCCCCCTGCCCGACACGCGGTCCCGCATTTTGCCCTCTGCGAGTGCCGCGAACAGTTTGTCCCCCTGCCGTGTAGGTTGCGTCTTCACCAAAAGGCCCACAGCCGGGAAGACTGAGGCATAGGGAAGCGTCGCCGGGGTTTGCTGAAAAGACTACGGGAATACGGTGCCCCTGGTTACCCACATAACTGGTGGTAAGCAACGTATGTGAACCGATCTCTCGTTGGATCGAAAGCATGTAGTTGTTGATATACGGGACCTGGTTACGATGGTCAAAGAACGGATCAGCTGCAAGTGGTGTAAAGTTCGCCCAATCTATAGAAGTGTCCGGGTGCAAACTGGAAACGCTGTGAGACGGAAAAGAAAAGGGGAAGCGCTGGCCATTGTTGAAGCCGGTCGCAGCGGTAATAAACGGCGTCCCGAGCAATGGCGGGCCCGGACTGAGATAGTTATAACCAAAGGGCGGTACGGCATACATAATGCCGGCAAGCAAACCCGGAAATTGCGTGAAAAAGAGACCGTAGCTGGCCCGAATGCTGCTTTTGCCGCTGCCTCCAAATATCGCTTTCAAGAAGCCTTCCTTAAGCGTCGGCGAATAGGCTAATCCGAGCCTGGGTGCAAAGTTCTTATAGCCGGTAGGGGCAAGTGTCTTTGGCATCCCTGGATCACCCGCAACGAGCAGCCCAGGCGGTGCTCCGGGATAAAGTGTGGATTGTGCGCCTGGGACGTAGGTCTGAAGCTGGTTGTACTTCTCCCAGAAAGGCGTTATCACATCCCAGCGAATTCCGGCACTGATGGTCAGGTCATTGTGCACCCGCCAACTGTCCTGTCCATATATCCCGACATAACGATTACGCAGGTAGAAAGGCTGTCCTGATGATTGGGTGTAGTTGCTGGGCGTCCCGAGAAGAAGGTCCGCGTAGGGATTGCCTGTCTCGGTTCCATCAATGTTGAACGTACCATTGAAGGTGGCGTTCGGATGTTCGTTCACCTGGTCCAGGTGCAGCTGTCCACCGACCTTGATCGTATGAGCGCCGATCACATGGGACACTCCATCGCTTGCGTAGAATGTATTGTTGATCTGCGTTTCATTGGTAATCGGAACGCCCATGACGAAGGTCGGAAAGGTGACGTTCTGGACACCTTCAAACTGCGGTGCCTGCACATAGATACCAGCGGTACCGGAGCCGGTCGTGAAGCCCTGTGAAGCTAAGCTCACTCCGAGCCCTCCTTTCGGCTGCCCGACAATGTTTGCATTCCGCAGGTAGCCAAGGTGCAGTTCATGCACTGTGTTTGAACCGATGACCTTGCTATCTCCAAACGCAAACAATTGTGCGCGCCCAATAAACAAAGCATCGAAGCCGGGAACACTGGCGCCTGCGACCGAGCCGGGGTAAGGGTTGTCAAGACTGTAGTCGTCGAGAAAGTAGTATGCGGTAAGCTCGCCGAGTCGAGTATTTCCATCCAGGCGGCCCGACCCCTTGTCGTCGCGCACCGTTTCATCGAAGGCTGATGTCGAAAACTGGTTTGACCCGAGGTTAGGCGAAGGAATGTACTTTAGCAGGCTCTTGCCGGGAGGCGACCAGGCTCTTTGCGGAATGCTGCCGCCCGGAAAAACGCTGGAGTAAGGCTCGCTGGCAGAGACCACGTAGCCGAGCGAAGTCGTCAGTAGCGATGCGAGGTAAGGGCCGCTCACTGAACCTGTTAGGTTGGCGAAGTTTCCGTTCCGCTCAGCCACACTCGGGACCGAGATATTTCCTGTCGGAATACCCTGGGTCGTTCGTGTGCCTTGGTAGTCCGCGAAAAAGAAAGCTTTGTCGTTCTTGACTGGGCCACCCACTGTTCCGCCAAGTTGATTTTGATTGAAGGCAGAAACTGTCGGATCAAAGTAACCTCTGGCATCAAGACTGGTATTGCGAAAAAATTCAAATGCATTTCCATGGAACGCATTGCCACCCTCTTTGCTAACGACGCTGATCATGCCGCCGTTATAGTTGCCATACTCAGGATCGAAGTTGTTCGTGAGCACTCTAAATTCTTCGATCGCATCCAGGTTGGGAATGATTGAAGTTCCACCGTTCATGTGCTCTTGCACATCAATGCCGTTCACGAGAAATCCGTTGGAGGATTCGCGTTGGCCATTAATCGAAAGATTGCCTGGGTTCGCATCTCCCGATGGATTGATTCCGCCCGTGACGCCAGCCATGATGACGGAACTGGGTAGCAGGGTTGACGCTGGTGCAACGCCCGGCTGGATTGCAAGCAGGTCTGTGTAGCTGCGTCCATTCAGCGGCAGCGCTGTCATCGCTGCTGCTGAAACTACTTCACCGAGATGTGTCGCCACGCTATCCACTTGCACGCCGGTATTGGATGCTACCGTGACTGTGTCTGTCTGCGCACCGATGCCAAGGGTGGTGTCCAATCGGAGAGCGGAGTCCGTGTCGACGCTCAGTCCGGTTTTTCGCTGCGGAGTAAATCCAGTGGCCGAGATCAACAGATCGTAGTGGCCGACCGGTAAATCCGGAAAAGCGTAAGAGCCCTGCCTGTCGGCCACCACCCGGTAAGTGGTGTGCTGTGCCGTGTTGACTAATTGCAGAAGGGCTCCCGGAATGATAGCGCCGCTGGGATCGAAGACCGACCCTGAGATGCTCCCTCCGGTAGCTGCGCGACCAACCATGCAAGGCAGCAGAACAACGAGGAGCGCCATCCGGAGGAAAGAATGATCAAGCCGGAGGGTCAATTGCCGGTGGTTCACATGCACCTCATCATTGCCGTAGGCAAGAGGGCGCAAAAGCTCAACATACGAGCGATCGGCCCCGTTTCCACGCGGGGAGAATCTACGAACAATCCGGGGTAGGTCTCCTGGCTTACAGGCGAAACACAGTGATGCGCTTCGAAACTTCGCCTTCCCCAATGCGAAATCGAGTGGCTGTTGAAGAGATCTTCTCCTGCTTACAGTGGCGGGACCGTGCCGGACTTACACCGGCTTCCCTGTTATGCCCTCGCGGGCACCCAAGACTGGAACAAGTCTATAGCAGGAAAAGCGAATGGGTATCGCTGCGCTGGTCGAGCAGGTGGAGAAGAGATGCCGTTGCCGCGTTCGATGGCGCGCCATGTACCCAGCTCTCCACTTTCCAGGACGGCCGCGGTTGGTTAATCTGCAGTCTATCCATGAGCGAACCGCGCATAAGCGAGCAATCTTGATGAGCACACAGCGTTCAATGCCCGGTGGGCCCGTACGGCCCGCTACCCTGCCGCGTGGCCAGGAAGGTCGCGCGCTTTGCCGATGGTGTGCGCTCGAGGTGCCGCAAGGGCGGTACACCTTTTGCTCCGAGTGGTGCGTGCATGAGTGGAAAATGCGCACCAGCCCTGCCTATCTGCGACAACAGGTGCTTAAGCGGGACAAGGCCATCTGCACGCATTGCCGGATCAACACGCGAAGCGCCTTCCTGAAAATGAAGAAAGCACGCGGAAAAAGCCGTGAAGAGCTGCTGGCCCACTGGGGATTAAAAACGTTGAGTCGTCGCAGCCTGTGGGATGCGGACCACATCCTGCCAGTAGTCGAAGGTGGCGGCGAATGTGATCTCGGCAATCTGCGGACACTGTGTCTCAGGTGTCATCGTGAAGCCACGGCGGCTCTGCGGCAACGGCTTCTTTTACTTCGCAGGGAGAAGCTTGCCGCGTCCTCAGGCAATGGCAGCCAGGGAACAGCCATATCCAATGGTAGAGCAACTGGTAGAGCAACGGCGCCGCTGCTCTAGAATGAGCACTGGATGAACGCTCTCGATCCACTCCTCGAAAAACTGAATACAGCCCTGCTGGAGCGTCGCATCGGTGACGGCTTTGGACTGCTCGATACCGCGCAAGCGGACCTCGTCTTTTTGCCTGCGACAGATCCCCTGGCACCGTCCCTTCTGCTGGCATTGGCGCAATGGGTCGACCTCGGCTACCACGATCAGCAGCTTCTCCATCAACTGCTGAACAAGCTTCAGCAGGCAGACCGAGCCGGGATGTCGCTCAAGAGTTTTCTGCTGATGCGGATGACAGAGGCTTACGCTGCCCTGGCAGAAGAAAAGGCTTCGGAAGCGGTGGAGGTGCTCGATTTCGTGTTGCGCGTCGAACAGGAATTAATCGACCCACACCTGATCATGCTGGCACACTTCTGGAAGGGAAGGGCGCATCGCAAAAAGGGAGACTATGCCGCAGCCCTGCACCATATTCTGGTTGCACGCGCGCTCGCACAGCAGATGGCCGCCCCCAGGATCACTGCCGTCATCAAGATTCACGAGAGCTGGCTGCTTTTCCAGAAGGAAGAAAGGCGCGAGGCCTTCCGCTTGCTCGATGAAGCGGAAGCCGAGTTGACCTCCACAGACCACGCACTCTCGTTGGGAAACATCGAATCGGCGCGTGGCCGCTTTGTACGCCGTTCGGGCGAGTACGTGAAGGCTCTTGCCCATTTCGACCGCGCAGCTGCCATTTACTCAGAGCGACACAAGCATCATCCCAATCTGGCCCGGGCCCTCACCAACGCGGCTTATGTCAAACGGCTGATCGCGCTCGATTTGCGGAAGCGTCTGCATTCGGGGAAGGCACGTGGTCCGCAGCATGCGAAATATCTGCAGATCTGCCAGGAGGCGCTGGACCTGCTCCAGCAGGCGGGAGAAATCTATTCACTCCATCACCATCAGGGCGGTACCGGCTCGGTGTTGGTGAATGCAGGTCACTTGCATCTTGACAGCGGCGACATCGACCGGGCTTCGGCCGAAGCCTTGAAGGCCCATGAACTTGGGCGCGAGCGCGACGACCGCATCCTGATGGCACGGGCGCGCATCCTGCAGGCCGCTGCCGCCAACGCGCGCGTGGATGAGCAACTGGGTGATGACACCGCCACTGCAGTCTTTGCCAATCTTGCCCTCGAGTATGCCGAAGAGGCCATCGCACTGGCGCAACAGACCCAGAACAAACGCCTGCTGACAGGCGCCTACATTGCGCGCGGTAGTACGGCAGCAAACGACTTCTTCCAGGAATGGGATGTCTCCAAGAAGTACGTTGCGCTGGCTTCTGATCTGATGAGCAAGGACGATCGCGATCATCTCTCAAAAGACCTGGCAGTCCTGAAAGCCCGCATACTGCGTGCCTCGGGAATTGATGAAACTTTGCGGGCATGGTCAGAGGGCAATCTCGGCAGCAAGACATTTCAACAGATCACGGAAGAATTTGCCGAGATTGTGATCCCTAAAGTGTGGGCGCGGGAGGGTCGGAAGATCTCGCGGGTTGCAGCGAAGCTGTCGATTTCCCCGAAGAAGGTGCGTCGCATTTTACGAAATGCGGAGTTGCTGGAACGTCGGTAGTTGTATCTCTAGTGGCCTAGCGCTAACCTGCAAATAAGCGCTCGTCGCGCCGCTGTTTTCGCCGATGAAGCAACGGGCCAGCGTGCTGAAGATGGCAGCCGCCTTTGACGCCCTGCGCATCAAGCTTTACAGGCTGGTGCATGCCGGGATCATCGAAGGAATGTCCTCGTTCAGGCGCCCCCTCTAGGCCCCACACCACAGCCGCTCACTCAGTAAGTAGTCGACTCGATCATGACGACTGACTGCGCGACGCTCATGTTGAAGGGTACTTCCTGAAAGCCGAAATGGACAGAGTCTTCCTGCCGCGATACGCTTTTCAACAACAGGATATTGCCGTCAATATGCACGTTCAACTCTTGCGTCTTCCATTGACCAGGACCAACCTCTGTTCTCGCCATGGAGAAGCCGCTGCTCTGGCTCACCTTCCCCAGCAAGCCATACCCGAACTCTACTGCATGCTCCAGATGCGTGTCTAACTTGCAAAGGCGATTGTCGCCTTGGTGAATCAGCAGATATCCATCGATAGCATGCAGTACACGATCCTGGTAAGACTGTTCCTGGTAGGCAGGGTTCGGCCTGAAGGCTACCTTGGTGCACCCGTCTTCCACCCCTTCTAGATTGAACAGAAAGATCTTCGGCAGGACGCGCAGGAGATCGGCCGTCCGCTCTTCATCATCCTTGCGGCCCTGGTTTTCGCGCCGCACGTCATCGGGATGCTTCGACAAGAACTGGAGCCGATCACGCTCCACCTTCTCCTGGCTCGCCGTCAGCGGTTTTCCGTCGACGCGGATCAGGCGATGCATGCGCCCTTCCGACACTTCGACCACCAGTTCTTCCCATTGGTGGCCTTTGGTGCGAGTTGACGTTTCCTTCCGGCGATAAAGAAAGTGCGCTCTGTCCTTGGCTGCCTCTGTTTCCGCCTGGACCATTCTGTTCACTATCTCCAGGCCGGATGGCTGGGCCTGCGCGTGTGCCCGCAAAGGCAGGAGGAAAAGCAGGCAGCCCAGCAATCGTAGAGATGTGCCGACTAGCCGATGACGCATCGATGAAGCATGAAGAGAAATAAACAGCCCCTATAAAGAAATACACTAATCCTGCAAAATGAATCCTGGCTTAAGTCAGGGGCTGATTGTTAAATACCTGCTGCAAGGAAGTTAGGATGCTGACTGCGTGCATCATGAAGATGACGATTGCGTCAGAAGTCGTCATGTCTTGATACTGTTCCGTATGCAGGCACCTCGATGAGCCAGACCTACTCCCCCATCCATGCTCCCCGCGGTAACACCCGGACTGCCAAGGGTTGGATCCAGGAAGCGGCGAAACGCATGCTGATGAATAACCTTGATCCGGCCGTCGCGGAAAAGCCCGAGGAGCTGATTGTCTATGGCGGCCGCGGCAAAGCAGCGCGGAACTGGGAGTGCTACTACAAAATTGTCGAGACCCTTGACCGGTTAGAGAACAACCAGACTCTGCTGGTACAGTCCGGCAAGGCAGTGGGGGTAGTCGAAACCCAGCGTCTAGCGCCGCGCGTATTGATCGCGAACTCGAATCTTGTTCCGCGCTGGTCTACCTGGGAAGAGTTCGACAGACTCGATGCGGCCGGCCTGATGATGTATGGCCAGATGACCGCCGGCTCGTGGATATACATCGGCACCCAGGGAATCTTGCAGGGTACCTACGAAACCTTCCGCGGAGCTGCCAGGCGCCACTTCAATGACACGCTGGCCGGCACCATCACGGTCACTGCCGGACTTGGTGGCATGGGCGGAGCGCAGCCGCTGGCCGTCAAACTTGCCGGAGGCGTCAGCATCTGCATCGAAGTCGATCCTCAGCGTATCCAACGACGGCTTGCCACCCGCTACGTCGATAAAGCGACGGATTCGCTGAAAGAAGCCATCTCTCTTGCAATTGTCGCCAAGGACGCACGGCAGCCACTTTCAATCGGCTTGAGGGGCAACGCGGCTGAGATTCTGCCGCAAATGGTCAAACAGGGATTTATCCCTGATCTCGTCACCGACCAGACCAGTGCGCACGACCCGATGTGGGGCTACCTGCCGGTGACTCGGTCAGATGAAGACCTGAATACTCTCCGGAAGCAGGAGCCGGCCCAGTATAGGGCGCGCGTCCAGGCCTCCATTGCGACCCACGTGCAAGCGATTCTCGCCATGCAGCGCGCCGGCGCCGTCGCATTTGATTACGGAAACAACCTGCGCACGCAGGCAAAAATCGCGGGTGTCACCGATGCATTTGATTACCCAGGCTTCGTTCCGGCCTTCATCCGCGATTCCTTCTGCGAAGGCCGTGGACCCTTCCGCTGGGTCGCGCTTTCAGGCGATCCGGCCGACATTGCGAAGACAGACCAGGCGCTGCTCGAGCTTTTCCCGGAAGACGCCCGTCTGCAGCAGTGGCTTCGTTTTGCCTCGACTGAGATTGCGTACCAGGGTCTGCCTGCCCGCATCTGCTGGCTGGGCTACCGGGAGCGCGATCGCGCCGGACTGCTCTTCAACCAGATGGTGCGTGATGGACGTCTTTCCGCGCCGATTGTGATCGGTCGCGATCACCTCGACGCGGGCTCGGTAGCAAGTCCATTTCGCGAAACTGAAGGAATGCTGGATGGTTCCGATGCTGTGTCTGACTGGGCTCTGCTCAATTTCGCAACTGGCATTGCGAGCGGCGCTGCGTGGATGAGCTTCCACCATGGCGGCGGTGTCGGCATGGGCTACAGTCAGCACGCGGGCTTGGTGGCCGTGGCGGATGGCAGCGAGGAAGCGGATGAACGCCTGCGTCTTTGTCTGCTGAATGACCCGGCCATGGGTGTCATGCGCCACGCAGACGCCGGCTATGACCTCGCCAAGCAGACGGCGCAACAGCGTGGGCTGGATCTTCCGAGTCTTGACCTGCGGACTGAGAACAAGAACAAAGCATGAACGCCGATCTGCTCATCACCGGCATTGCACAACTGGTCACCCCTGAAGGACTCGGGGCGAAGCGCGGTGCGGCCATGCGCGAACTCAAGCAGATCGATCATGCCGCCATTGCGTGCCTTGCCGGCCATATTATCTGGCTCGGTCCGCGTTCCGCATGGAAGGGTGTGGCTGAGCGCACCGAAGATCTCGGCAACCGGGCCATCGTTCCTGCTCTAATTGACCCCCACACGCACGCCGTGTGGGCAGGCGACCGTTTTGCCGATTTTGAAGCACGCACTTCCGGCGCTACCTACGAACAAATACTGATGGCAGGCGGTGGCATCCGCAGCACCATCCGTGCAACCGCGCTGGCAACCAGGGAAGAACTGGTCACTGCCGCCCTGCCACGCATTGAAATGCTGCTGCGCTCCGGTGCCGCGGCCATCGAAGTTAAGTCCGGCTATGGCTTTACTGTCGAAGCCGAACTGGCGATGCTTGACGCCATCCAATTCATCGCAACACAAACACCCGCTACGATTGTTCCAACGCTACTGATTCACATTCCGCCTGCAGACCTCGCTAACCGCGCAAGCTATCTACAGCAAATTTGCAGCGACCTGGTTCCAGAAGTTGCCCGGCGCAAACTCGCAACGGCTGTTGACATCTTTGTAGAGAAAGAAGCGTGGCGGCCGGAAGAAGCGCGCATGGTGCTCGAATGCGCGATGAAGCGCGGCCTGGCCATCAAGCTGCATACCGAGCAGTTTCATCGTATCGGCGGCCTTGAACTGGGCCTGCAACTGGGCGCGCTCAGCTGTGATCACCTGGAAGCCTGCAGCGATGCGCAGCTTTCCAGCTTTGCCAGAAGCAACACGATCGCCACCATACTTCCGGGTGTTTCGCTGCACCTCGGCATTCCTGCTGCGCCGGGTCGTAAATTGATTGACGCTGGAGCAGCAGTTGCTGTTGGCACGGATTTGAACCCGGGCTCCAGTCCGCTTTTCTCCATGGCTGCTGCCCTCGCACTGGCCGTGCGGCTGAATGGATTGACCGCCCAGGAAGCACTTGTCGCCGGAACAGTAAACGCCGCGCATGCTCTTGGCCGCCTGGATCTTGGTCGCCTTGAAGTGGGTGGCCGCGCAGATTTTCTAGTGCTCCACGGGCGAGACTGGCGCGAACTTGTCTATACCCTCGGCGTAAATCCCATACGTGCAGTTCGAATCGGCGGAGAGCCGGTTTTGCCCGTATGAGCACCCTTTACCGGCCCGACCTGCTCTTCTACCGCGGCGAATTTTTGTGCAACGCCGGGCTGCTCGTGAATGATCACGGATACGTCGTAGCAGCAGGCACGAATATCGCAGAGGCTGCCGGCCTCGTGGTCAATCTGCCTGGGAAAGCATTGCTCCCCGGCTTCGTCAATGCGCATTCCCATACATTTCAACGTCTGATTCGCGGCCAGGCAGAGTCGCGCGCAGCCAGCGGACGGGACTTCTGGTCATGGCGGGGCTGCATGTACCACGCGGCAGCATCGCTCACGCCGGATGATCTTTACGATGTCGCTCGCATGGCCTTCCTCGAGATGGTCACGGCAGGAACAACGACCGTCGGTGAGTTTCATTACCTTCATACAAAACCGGATGGCCAACCGTATGACGATCCAAATCTGCTGGCCAGGAAAGTCATCGCCGCGGCGCAATCCATCGGCATCCGCATCGTGCTCCTGCGCACCGCATATTTCCGTTCGGGTTATCAACTGCCCGCCGATCCCGGGCAAACGCGCTTCATCGAAAACGTCAGAAGCTATCTTGAAAATACTGAAGTGCTTCTGGCCTCATATGCTGACAGTGCCTCAGCCATCAGCTTTGGCCTCGCGCCCCATAGCATTCGGGCGGTCCCTCTTGATGCCTTGAAATCGATTGTCGAGTGGGGCAGGAATAACCAACTTCCCATTCACATGCACGTCGCCGAGCAGGTTGCAGAGAACGCTGCCTGCCTCGCGGAATATGGCGTAAGTCCGGTCGCTCTGCTTGCGCGCGAAAGCATTCTCGGCAGCGATTTCACGGCAGTTCATTCGATTCACATGGATGGGACCGAGATCCGGCAACTGGCTGATGCCGGCGCAACCATCTGTTCCTGCCCGACGACTGAACGCAACCTGGGCGACGGCATCCTCGCCGCGGACCTCGCTATCCAGGCTGGCATACCGATTGCTCTTGGCTCCGACAGCCAGGCGCAGATTGCCCCGCTCGAAGATGCGCGGCAGCTTGAATATCACCTCCGCCTGGCGCAGCAAAAGCGCGTGACCCTCGATCAGATCGATGGGATCGGACTGGCCTCGCGACTCTTCAACTGCGCCACGAAGAATGGTGCGGATGCCTTGCATGTGCACGCGGGAGAACTAACGCCCGGCATGTGCGCTGATTTCTTCACCATCGATTTGAACGACCTCTCAATCGCCGGCCACTCTCCCGCGGACCTGCTACAGATCGTCGTCTTTTCCCTCGAACGAACGGCGGTCCGCGACGTTATCGTGCAGGGTAAAGTGGTCCTTCGCGACCGCCTCCATGCACAAAGCGCCGACGTCCTGGCACGCTACCAGGATGTCTACAGCCGTGTATGGCATGCTACGGAAAGGCCGGCACGATGAGCAGGGTTGTCGAGCATCTCTCAAACCTGGTACGCATCCCTTCGGTTTCATCGATGAGCAACCGTCCCGTCATCGAATATGCCGAGCAGGTGCTCCATGCGGCAGGTTGGAAAACTCTTCGCCAGGTCTACATTGACGACGCACAAGTTGAGAAGATCAACCTGGTCGCAGCACCTGCGCCGCAATCGCTCGATAAGCCCGACACGGCGTTAGCTTTTATGTGCCATACCGACACTGTTCCGTATGCATCGACCTGGGCCGGCGCCCTTGATCTGAGGGAGGAAAGAGGCTTTCTCTACGGCTGCGGTGCATGTGATGTCAAAGGCTTTATGGCGTGCCTGCTTGCTGCCGCGGAGAATGCCGTGCCGGAAAACAGCAAGAGAATCATTCTCACGGCGGACGAAGAAATCGGCTGCATCGGCGCGAAGCATCTTCTCTCCGCGGACCTCGTACGGCCTGCCAGACTCGTAATTGGCGAACCTACGTCGATGCATCCGGCACGTGCCGGCAAAGGCTACTGCCTCGGTCGCGTGACGGTGACGGGCAGGGAAGCGCACAGCGCTCATCCGGAGCAGGGTGCCTCTGCGATTCACGCTGCTGCACATTTGTTGATTGGCCTTGAAGAACTGGCGGCAGACCTGAGACGTACCGTGAATGATTTCTTTACGCCGCCTTACACCACGCTCAACGTCGGCATCATCCAAGGCGGCAGCGCCAAGAACATCATCCCGGGCGCCTGCACATTTCTAGTGGAATGGCGTCCGATCCCAGGCGCTCCAGCGGAGGAAGTACCCACAGCAATCGATGCGGTCCTTGAGAAACAGCGGCGTAAGAACCCGCGGATCCATTACGTATTCGAGATCGAACGCCGGCAGCAGGGCTTTGAGACCGCAGCTGACTCAGTGCTGGTCCGCAGCATCGAGCGACTGGCGGGCAAGCCTGCAGTCGCCATCCCTTTCGGATCGGAGGCAAGCACGTTTGCTCGGATAGGTAAAGACATCGTCGTCTTCGGTCCGGGCGATATGCAGACTGCCCACAGCGATCGCGAGTGCGTGGAAATAGCCCAGTTGCACCAGGCTGTATCCTGCATACACTCCCTTATACTTGCGTGCTGAATCGCACACCGGCGCAGGAACCAGCAAAGGAATCGATGCCCAGACAATTACTGCTAATGTGCCCGCCGGAGTATTTCGGCGTTCATTACGTGATCAATCCGTGGATGGAAGGACACATCGATGACACTTCGGACGGTCTTGCGATCCAACAATGGGAAGACCTGCTGGCCATCGTCAAAACTCATGCTGACGTAAACCTCCTGCCGCCGCAGCCCGGCCTGCCCGACCTGGTGTTTACCGCGAATGCCGCGGTAGTCCGCGGCAAGAATGCCATACTCAGTAGTTTCTTACATCAGGAGCGGCAGGGTGAGGAACCGCACTTTCTCACAGGGCTGTCGACGAACGGTTTTGAGGTGCAGGTCCTGCCGCGTGAGGTCTCCTTCGAAGGCGCCGGCGATGCGCTCTTCGATCACGAGCTTGACCTGCTCTGGTTCGGGCATGGCGTGCGCTCTAGTCTGCAGGCGCTGCCTTATCTAGAACAGTTTCTAGCCACCGAGGTGCAGCCGCTTGCTCTCCTGCAGACCCGCTTCTATCACCTTGACACCTGCTTCTGTCCACTGGATGGCGGCTACCTGCTTTATTATCCCGATGCGTTCGATGCACCAAGTAACGAAGCAATCGAGCGTCGCGTGCCCCATCAGAAGCGTTTGGCCGTGCCGGATCAGGATGCATTCGACTTTGCATGCAATGCCATCAACATAAATCACACCGTGATTCTGCATAAGATGTCAGCCGCCTCAAGGGAATGGCTGGCAGAGCGGGGCTTCAACGTCATTCAAACAGCGATGACGGAATTTTTGAAAGCAGGCGGCTCGGCGAAGTGTCTGTCTCTCCGGCTGGAGTGACGCCAAGCAGCTAAAACGGACATCTCGTCGAACGAGCAACGGATTCGGCAGTCGTCACGCAAAAGAACCAGTTGGTTGGTTTCCTCTTCCTGGATCGAAAAGAATCCCGCGTAGCCGGGTTGCGCTGGAGCGGCAACTATGCTAATTCTTAATCATTCAAGTTTGCTCCTAAACGAGTGGAACTGAATTTCATGCAGAGTGGCTGAGGGACGGGCCCTGTGACGCCACGACAACCGGTTTGGGCAATCCAAGCGTCCGGTGTCAACTCTCTCCTTAACGGGGAACATGAGATTCAGGTATGCCATTTTGGAACGTGAGTTCCATTCTGCGCATTCCTACAATCTGAACTGGTAGTTGAGTTATGTCACGCGCCCGTGCATCTGTCTCTCTCGGTGAGAATCGAGGGTACGATGGCTTTTTATTGGTTGCGTTGTAGAGATTGTGGCAAGCGGTTTGAAAATCAGCCGCTGTCCATGTGCGATGACTGCTTCTCTCCACTCGAGGTCGCCTATGACCTTGAAGCCGCGGAAATCAAGGACAGTTTTACCCGTGAGGCCATCGCCCGGGGACCACAGAGCATGTGGCGCTACAAGGCGATGTTGCCGGTCGCTTCTGATTACCTTCCAACTACACCCACAGGCATGACCCCTCTGCTTGCCGCGCCGCGCCTGGGAAAGCGGATCGGGGCAAGGAACCTGTTCGTCAAGAACGACGCCGTCTGCCTGCCGACGCTCAGCTTCAAAGACCGCGTGGTTTCAGTTGCCCTCGCTAATGCTGTGAGCTTCGGCTTCGATACGGTCGGCTGCTCCTCTACCGGCAATTTAGCGAATGCGGTCGCAGCCCAGGCCGCACGTCTGGGGCTGAAAACCTACATCCTGGTGCCGGCTGATCTTGAGGCGGCCAAGATCCTCAACACGCAGGTCTACGGAGCGAAGCTCGTCCGTATCGACGGCAATTATGACCACGTTAATCGCCTCTCGTCGCAGATCGCCGAGCGCTATCACTGGGGTTTCGTCAACGTGAATCTGCGGCCATATTACGCAGAAGGGTCAAAGACCGTCGGCTACGAGATTGCCGAGCAACTCGGCTGGACGCTGCCGGATAACGTCGTGGTGCCGATGGCTGGCGGCTCCCTCATCACCAAGATTCGGAAGGCTTTCAATGAACTGATCGCCCTTGGACTGGTCGCGAAGAAGGACGTCCGCTTCTTTGGTGCCCAGGCGACTGGCTGCTCACCCATCGCGCAGGCAGTCAAGAACGGGACAGACATCCTCATCCCGCAGAAGCCGAACACCATCGCCCGTTCGCTCGCCATTGGCAATCCCGCCGACGGCCCCTACGCTTCGCGCGCTATCCGCGACAGCGGTGGCTGGGCAGAAGATGTGTCCGACGTCGAACTGGTCGCCGGGATCCAGGAGCTGGCCGAAACAGAAGGCATCTTTACCGAGACAGCAGGCGGCGTCACCACGGCCGTCACAGCAAGACTGTACGCGCATGGCCGCATCAAGCCGGATGAACTCACCGTTACCTGCATCACCGGCAATGGCCTGAAGACTACGGATGCGCTTGCCGGGCAGTATGCCGTCGAAGATGCCATCCGGCCGCGCATGGCGGATTTTGAAGCGTATGTCACCGCGCATGAAGCTACCGTCGACGATCTAGCCAACCTGGTTGCCCAGGTAGGAGCCCAGCTTCAAGGAGAAAGCCATGTCCGTTAAAGTCCTGTTGCCCAATGCGTTCCAGAAGCACACCAACGGCGAAAAGCAAATCAACTCGGAAGCTGCCAACCTTCCAGCACTCGTCACCGACATTGAAACGCACTTTCCGGCGCTCAAGCAGCACCTGCGCGATGGAGACGGTAAACTCCGCCAGTTCATCAACTTTTACGTGAACGACGAAGACATCCGCTTCCTCGGCAACGATCAGTACGCCTTCAAGGATGGCGATGAAGTGCTGGTCATCCCCTCAATCGCGGGCGGGTGCTCGCCGCACGGGCACACACGCTGCGCGTATACGTCCCGTTGCTCCGCTTCTGTGTCGCTGCCATCCGCAGCGAATACATGCGCCTGCTGTTCTTACTGCGGCCAGGAAGACTGTAGCTGCATCTGAGCACTCACCCTGATTTGTCATTCTGGGCGCAGCGTCGTCGAAAGGCCTGCGTTTCGCCAGTTTCGCCACAAATGCAGCTCTCTCCACTCCGGTCGGGATGACAATGCGGTTGCTGCCCTCCGGTCGGCATGACTATGCCCGCCATATTACGCGGCCAGACATTCACGACACCGGGTGCCCCAGGTCTCGCACTTGAGACCTGGGATCTACTTCCTCCCGCGCAGCGCCTCGCAGGCCCGGTCCAGATCAGGCTGCTTTTTCGCAAAACAGAACCTGAGCAAATGCTCACCGCGATTTTTCCCTGACCCATCCAGCCCGAAGAAAGCCGAACCTGCGACCGAAGCGATCCCGGTCTCCTTCAACAGCGTCCGCGCCTTCTGCTTGGCATCAGCGCCGGCGATCGCACTCGCATCAGCAAGGACGTAGTAAGCACCGGGCGGCACTGACGGGATCATCCCCGCATCCGTGAGCGCGGAGCAAAGCTGGTCGCGCTTTTCCTCATACTCTGTCGAAAGTTTCCTGTAGAAATCATCGCCAAGCTGCGACAACCCCGCAGCCGCGCCGAACTGCGCCGGAGACGGCGCGCAGACGTACGTCAAGTCGTGGAAGTAGGCGATCGATGGCAGCCATTCCTTCTTTGCCGACAAGTAGCCCGCCCGCCAGCCGGTAATACTGAATGTCTTCGAAAAGCCGGAGATACTGATCGTCCGCTCGGCCATGCCCGGGATGGTTGCCGGGCTCACATGCTCCGTCCCGTCGAATAAGAAATACTCGTAGATCTCGTCGGTTATGACAAACAAATCATGCTCTGCGACAATTTCGGCAAGTGTCTCGAGCTCGAGACGTGTGAAGACTTTTCCGCAGGGATTGGACGGCGTATTGATGATCATCGCGCGGGTACTCGGCTTGATGGCTGCCCGCACCTGGTCGAAGTCGATCTCCCATGCACTTCCTTGAGCACCGCCCTGCGCCATCGGGATCAGTACCGGCTCCAGGCGCATCGAAAGCAGTGTATTCAAGTGGTAGCCATAGAACGGCTCGAACATCACCACGCCATCACCGGGATTCAGCAGCGCCAGCAGTGTTGCATAGAGCGCCCCCGTCGCACCTGACGTGACCAGAACTTCGCCGTGTGGATCAACGGTGATGCCGTTGTAGTGCGCCAGCTTCACTGCAATCGCTTCGCGCAACAGGGCGATGCCGTCCAGCCGTGTGTAAATGTTATGGCCTTCTTCAATCGCGCGGATAGCCGCCTCCTGCACGGCAGCCGGCAGCGGCGTGTCACAGACACCCTGCGCCAGGTTAACGCCGCCCATGCGATCGCACTCGACAGTCATGGAGCGAATTTCCGATTGCATGATGCGGGGTGAAATGTCACTGAGCGACAGGCGGGAAGCAGCACGGGCGACGGTTTGCATACGCTTGATTTTATCGCTGTCACGGAAGATATGTATGTACACCTTCGACGTATGGGAGCCTAAGCGCTCGTCGCGGCGACTGCCACCCGGACAATGACTTACGATAAGTCGATGCGCAGAATCCTCGTGCTGGTCAATCCGCTGTTCGAACGAAAGAACAGCCGCGACCTCCCTCGCATCGTCGAGATCTTTCGTGAATCGGGTGCGCAGGTCGAAGTACAGAAAACGATCCCTGACCGGGGCACAGGAGACCAGGCGCGGAAGGCAATCGAAGACGGAGCCGACTTGATCGTCGTCTGCGGCGGGGATGGAACAGTCTTTGACGTCATTCAAGGCGTGGCCGGTTCACCTGTGCCGCTTGGCATCATCCCGTTTGGAACGGGGAATGTGCTGGCCCAGAATCTGAAGATCCCGAAGCACCCTGTCGCTGCTGCGCACTGGATACTTGCGGCCACACCCCGTTCTATTCCGCTGGGCCGGCTGACGCACTGCCGGCAAGGCGAACAAAAGAAATGGTTCTTCGCCATGACTGCCGGTATGGGTATACATGCCGCCATGATGACTGCTGCAGTCCGTGCCAAGAAGGGCACAAGCGGACGCCTGGCCTACTTTCTTGCCGGACTGCGGCTGCTTTTTCAGTATCCGCTCGAACCATTCGACCTTGAAATCACCACAATCGCTGGTGATCTGCTCCGGCGTCGCGCGTGTGAAGCGATTGCTGTACGCGTGCGGGAGTTGAATCTTTGGAGACCCGGAGGAGGCTTCGATCTGCCTTTCCTGCGCCTTGCCACTGTCGCCACGACTGGACTGCAACCAGGCTCGCGCTGGAAACTTGCCCAGGCAACGTACCAGGGCCTGTTCCGAGGTGCGGGGGAACGCGCCTGCAAGCCTAGTGAAGGAACACCGGCACGGTATGAAGACGTTGTCCGCGTTACATGCAGGCCCATCCCCGGCTTTCACTACAGCGTCCCACTTACCGTCGAAGCGGATGGCGAAATACTTGACGCGCATTGTGCCACCATCGAAATGGCAGGCGTTGACCTGCAGATGCTGTCAGCAACAACGACGGACGAACGTGTCTCTAAGAGCCTTTGAATTTGCAGTATCCAATTAATCCATCCAGCATCAGAAAGACAGAAGGAGCAAGTACATGACGACCGCACCGACATCTCCAGCAGCGACAAGAACAACACCCCTGGCAGAGCGTTCCGCCTGGAAGGCGCTTACGGCGCACCATGGCAAGGCAAGAAGCGCAACCTTGAAGGACTTGTTCGCCAAAGATCCGGCACGCGGCACCCGTTTGACGGCTGAATTTGGCGGCATCTTCCTTGACTACTCTAAGAACCGGGTCACGGACGAAACCCTCAAACTCCTTTTCCAGCTGGCCGAAGAGTCCGGCCTCAAAACCCGTATTGAAGCGATGTTCACGGGCGAAAAGATCAACATCACGGAAAATCGAGCTGTGCTCCACGTCGCCCTGCGCGCGCCGAAGGACGAAAAGATTGTCGTTGACGGTGAAGATGTCGTTCCGGCCGTCCATGAAGTGCTCGACAAGATGGCTGCCTTCGCCGACAAAGTCCGGAGCGGTGAATGGAAAGGTCATACCGGCAAAAAGATTAAGAACGTCGTGAATATCGGTATCGGTGGCTCAGACCTTGGCCCGGTCATGGCTTATGAAGCGCTCAGGCATTACAGCCAGCGCGATCTTACCTTCCGCTTTGTCTCAAATGTTGACAGTACTGATTTCGCCGAAGCAGTGCAGGACCTGCAGGCCGATGAAACGCTCTTCCTGGTGGCGTCTAAAACCTTCACCACGCTCGAGACTATGACCAATGCCCACTCAGCCCGTGACTGGGCGTTGAAGGCGCTTGGCGGCGACGAAAAAGCAATTGCGAAACACTTTGTCGCCATCTCGACCAACGCGAAAGAAGTCAGCAAGTTCGGCATCGACACCGCGAACATGTTCGGCTTCTGGGACTGGGTGGGCGGCCGTTATTCCATGGATTCAGCCATCGGTCTTTCGACCATGATCGCTATCGGCCCGCAGAATTTTCGTGCCATGCTCAACGGATTTCACCAGATGGATACGCACTTCCGCACGACCCCATTGGAGCAGAACTTGCCCGTACTGCTAGGCCTGCTTACTGTCTGGTACACCGACTTCTTCGACGCGCAAACGGTCGCCATACTACCTTACGAGCAGTACCTGAAACGTTTCCCGGCTTACCTGCAACAGCTGACCATGGAAAGCAATGGCAAACATGTGACCCTCGACGGCACGCATGTCGACGCGCAAACCGGTCCGATTTACTGGGGGGAGCCCGGCACCAACGGCCAACACTCCTTCTACCAGCTTATCCACCAGGGAACACGCCTGATCCCGTGCGACTTTATTGGCTTTTACAAGACGCTGAATCCTCTCGGTGCGCACCATGACATACTGATGGCCAACGTCTTCGCCCAGGCCGAAGCCCTCGCTTTCGGCAAGACGGCTCAACAGGTCAAGGCCGAAGGGACCCCGGAGTGGCTTGTCCCGCATCGCGTTTTTGAAGGAAACCGGCCGTCCAATGTGATTCTGGCGGAGGTGCTGACGCCGGAAGTCCTTGGCAAGCTGATCGCCCTCTATGAGCACAGTGTCTTCACACAGGGCGTGATCTGGAGCATTGATTCGTTCGACCAGTGGGGCGTCGAATTAGGCAAGGTCCTGGCGCAGAAAATTATCGGCGAACTTGAAAGTAAGGATGAACCAAAGCTTGCCCACGATCCTTCGACCAACAGCCTGATCGAGAAGTACCGCAAGAACAAATAGCATGTCCCCTATCGTACCGGCCACCGAATGGGTGCCCCAGGTCTCGCGTTCGAGACCTGGGGCTTCCCCAAGCGCAGACCCTAATATTTACCCGTAAAGCTGTGGATGTGCCGACGGTCGCGCTTCGAAGGACGACCCGCCGGCGCGCCAAAGTCCGCTCCGAGCAATTTCCGTTCTTCCGCCGCCTTCTTCCGCGCTTCCTTGCTATCCTCTGTTTCCCGGTAAAGTGTTTGCGCCACCGTCGAAGACCCGCGCTGTTCGCTCAGAACCAGCACTTCAATCAGAAACTCCCCGCCTTCATTCCTGATCTGCAGCATGTCGCCCACTCGTACTTCCCGGGACGGCTTGGCTGGTTGTTTATTGGACGTGATGCGATTTAGATCACAGGCTTTCGACGCCTGCTCACGTGTCTTGAAAAAGCGGGCCGCCCACAACCACTTGTCGATCCTGGTGCCATTCATCCGTCTATTGTGCTATGAGCGCAGCGCGCGAATCCAGCCGCCATCGTTTGGCACGAAGTTCTGAGCGTCACCTGGAAGTGATCGATGCCGGCGCAACTTAGCGCAGCCATTTGTGTCTAATAAGGCAGCGATCGCTCCGAAAAAACGTGGACCAAGCGGCGGGGCGAAGTAGATGAGGTGGACTTGATGATGACAGGCAACGCTTCAAAGTTGGTTTCAATGAAACACTGGTCGCTTTCTCGTGCGTCGCTTATCGCGATGGCTCTCGGCTGCGGTTCGATCATGCTCGGTTCCGGCCCCTCTGCCCTTGCCATGGGTCAGGACGCCAACGCTCCGGCTGCTTCTCAGGCGAGTCGTACCGACGCGCAGATCCAGGGTGATGTGCAGAAACAACTCGCCGGTCCCGCACTTTCCGCTCAGAAGATCACAGCAACAACCAGCAACGGAATTGTGACTCTCGCCGGCTCGGTCACGGATGAAGTGACCCGGCAACTGGCAGAAAATGCAGCCAGCGGCGTTGCGGGCGTACGCTCTGTGCAGAATAATCTGACAGTCGGCGATGTTCCGCCGCCATCGCCAGTGGACGCTCAGAATTCCGTGAATGCCCAGACTTCCGCCAGCGCCCAGAGTACAGACCAGCCGCCGGCGCCGCCAGCCGGCGCGAATAGCCAGGCGAATGGCGGCTGGGGACCTGCCGGTCCGCCGCCTGACGCAGTGAACGGGCAGATTCCGCCCAGACCGGCAGATCAGGATGCTCAAGCTGGCCAAAACGGGCAGCCACCGGTTGCAGGGCAGGCTCCGCAGGCTGGAACGTCCTATGGCGCAGCCCCAAGTCCCTATCCTGTCTATCCCGGCTATCCGGCGGGCCAGTATCCGAATGGCCAGGCGCCAATTCGCCCCCAGTATCAACCTCAACCCTACCAGGAGAGCCAATCACCTGTTCCTCCGCGACCGCAGTTTGTAGCACCGAAGGGCCCAGTGACCATTCCTGCTGGCTCACTGGTCACGGTCCGCCTGCAAAACCCGATTGACGCCCGTCAGACCAGGGACGGCGATATGTTCGTCGTCAACGTGTCGCGCGATGTTTTTCAGGATGGCGTGCTGGCTCTACCCATCGGCGCGACGCTTGAGGGCAGGATAGTGTCCGTCAAGAAGCCCGGAGCTTTTGCCGGCGGCGGCTACATTCAATTGCAGCTTACGCAGCTTGACCTCGACGGCCACTCGTATCCGCTGACTTCAGACATTTTCTCGACGGTCACGCCCGGCAAGGGCGGCTACAGCGCCGCCAACACCATCGGAGGAGCAGCCTTCGGTGCGATCCTCGGAGCAGCTGTTGGCGGGGGCCCCGGTGCCGCCGTCGGGGCAGTAGCCGGCGGTGGCACAGGGGCCGCCGTCTCGTCCCTTACCCCGCCCCCGCGTACTTTTATTCCGGCAGAGACGATGATCACCTTCCATCTATCGACGCCGGTCACCCTTCAGCCAGTCTCCTACCAGGAGGCTACCCGGCTGGCCGCAACGATGCCGCAACAACGTCCAGTGGCGCTGCAACCGCGTCGTCCATACTACTTGCCGCCGCCGGGTTACTATCCCGGGCCCTACTAGGCACAAAAAACAACCAAGCCCGCCGGATTATCTACTTCCGGCGGGCTTTCTACTACCTGCATGCATTTAGCGGATAGTTGGAGAAGGCAGATGCGCAGGGTCTATCTGAACAGACGCGGGCCAGCCCACTGTTGCCCAGAAGGCCAGCACTTGCTCGCGAACAGCAGGCAGCGTCTCAAGCGTCTGCATCAGGCGTAGGGGTCCTGCTGTTGGCCCGGCCGCCAGGAAGTTTTCAGGGACCTCAAAGGAAAAACACCGCTCGCTGCGGTAGGTGCACGAGGCCAAGTCGGCAATGCTGTGATTCGCGGTAGGCGTCATCAGGATAGTGTGCGGGGGCGCCATCCGGTCTACCATCGAAAAGATTTCAAGCTTCGATTCAAGCTCATCGGGCAGAGAATCGAGCACCAGGTCGGCATCGCGGACTGCATCGGCCACGGTAGAGGCGAACAGCAGGGAACCTGACGCAACTTCCACTTCTTCCCGGGCAGTGCGAAGGTTAGACGGGAGCACATCCTCTAGCGTGGTCGTGTAACCCGCCTGGCAGCAGAGTGCCGCCAGGCGCCGGCCCAGTGGCCCAGCGCCGATCACGGCAACGCGTTGGATGGTGAGTGAAATGGCAGCTTACTTTAATTCAAGAGGCGTTGATTTTTCGAGGATGGCCAGCACTTCATTCGCGTTCGGTGTGCTTACCTTCAGATACTCGCTTACCCGCTTCCGCTCATCGACCGTAAGCAGGGGGGCGGTGGCCAGCAATCGCCTCATGGTCGTAGAAACATCATCAACATAATTCATCATTCGAATCGCTTCGCCGGACAGTGGCATTGTCATTCTCACTCCAGTTTTTAGTTCTGCTTCCATTGTCCAGCGTGAAACGCATTCCGTAAAGCCAACGGTAGCCTGAAACGTAAGCCAACCGACAACACGCAAACCGCGTCCCACACCTAAAGTGTCTGCCAAGGCAGCCCAGGGCGGCAGTCCAGGGCGCCCCGGCATTTATACGTCCTCCTCCCCAGCTAAGTTGATTATCCAGGGGCCAGATCACCTACCTGTTTTGCAGCTGTATCGAGAGAGAAATTCAGGAAACCATGAACGATTGTGTCAGTAAGATTCTGGACGCCGACGTACGCATCCCCGTCTCCACCTACCGCGTGCAGATGCACAAAAGCTTTACCTTTCAGGACGCGCAGAACATTGTCCCTTACCTGAAGCAGCTCGGCATTGGTGATTTCTACTCCTCGCCCATTTTCGAGGCGCGCCCGGGAAGCATGCACGGCTACGACGTCACGCGGCAGGACAAGCTGAACCCTGAACTCGGCGGAGCGGCAGCCTTCAAACCCTTCTCTGCAGCGTTGAAGCAGGCTGGCATGGGCCTGCTGCTCGACATCGTGCCGAACCATATGGGCGTCGGTAATGATACTAAGTGGTGGCAGGACGTGCTCGAGAACGGCCACGCGTCCGAATACAACGATTTCTTCGACATCGACTGGGACCCGCTCAAACCGGAACTGAAAAATAAGCTTCTGCTGCCCATCCTCGGCGGCCAGTATGGCGATGAACTTGAGGCTAAGCATATCCAGGTCGTCATTGAAGACGGCAAACCGTACGTCCAGGTCTTCGACCACCGTATGCCGGTCGCCCCGCGTACCATCCCCATGATTTTCTACCCCGGCGCCCTGGGGAGCATTCCGCCGCGCGCGGAGGGCGATGAGATTCCGCAGAATCTTCACGACATGCTGCGAAGCCTCTCGCATATTCCTCCCCACGAAACCACGGACGCGTCCCTGCGGGCGCAGCGTACCGAGCAGCTGGCCGAATTACTGCCGAAGCTGCACCGGATGCTCGGTTCAAGTGAGTTGAAGTCTTATGTCGAAAAGGCGCTTACGAAGCTGAACGGCACAGAAGGCAAAATGGCAAGTTTCGACCAGCTGCACCAGTTGCTTGAAGCCCAGCCCTATCGACTTGCCCTGTGGCGCACCTCCGGCGAAGAGATTAATTATCGACGCTTCTTCGACGTAA
Source organism: uncultured Acetobacteraceae bacterium (assembly GCA_964658035.1). Classification (GTDB taxonomy): domain Bacteria; phylum Acidobacteriota; class Terriglobia; order Terriglobales; family Acidobacteriaceae. The sequence goes on along the minus strand of CAZZXL010000016.1, from coordinate 18,768 downwards.
ATGATCTGGTCGGCCTGCGTATGGAGAACGGCAAAGTCTTCGCAGCTACACACTGCCTTATCCGGCAGCTGCTTGCAGACCATAGCGTAACCGGCTTACGTATCGATCATTGCGATGGACTTTACAATCCGGAACAGTATCTTATCGACCTGCAGCGCCTCTACATCGCCAGCCAGTGTGAAGGGCCGGACATCAAGGGCGAGACCGACGCATTCGGCATTGAATGTGAAGTGATCGATGGCCTAGAAGGATACAACTGGGAAAAGACCCGCGGCCCGCTGTACGTGACCGTTGAAAAGATCCTGGAACCAGGCGAATACATGCCAACCCAGTGGGCCGTGCATGGCACTTCCGGCTATGACTTCGTTTATTTCGGCAACAGCATCTTCATCCAGCAAGCGAATGAACAGAAGTTCAATGACATCTACGGACGTTTTCTAGGCAACGCTCTTCGCGCGCCGAACCCCGCCAACATTGTCTATCGTTCGAAGCTGCAGGTGATGCAGAATTCGCTCGCGAGTGAAGTACATGTACTGACAAACGTGCTCAGCAAGATTGCTTCCTCGGATCGTCATGCGCGCGACTTTACTGACGCCATTCTTGAAACGGTAATCCGTGAAACCATCGCCTGTTTTCCTGTCTATCGGACCTACATTGACGCGGGCGGCCAGTACACATCACGCGATCGCAAATTTATCGACACTGCCATTCGCAGTGCCAAGCGCCGCAATCCCGATGTCGATGCTTCAGCCTTTGACTTTCTGAGGGACAAGCTGTTTCTCAAGAAGCGCACCTCGGAAAACGGGGAAGACACTACCAAGCAGATCGATGCCACAGCTCTACGCTTTGCACTCAAATTTCAGCAGCTCACCGGCCCGGTGATGGCGAAGGGTGTCGAAGATACCACCTTCTACGTGTACAACCGTTTCATCTCGGCAAACGAAGTAGGAGGCTCTGCCGAGTCTTTCGGCATTTCACTCGACTTGCTGCATAAAAGCAATCAGGAACGCCTTAAGAGCTCTCCCGATACCATGCTGACTACGTCGACCCACGACACCAAGCGCAGTGAAGATGTTCGCAACCGTCTGAATGTGCTTTCAGAGATGCCGGAAGAGTGGTCGAAGTATGTGAATGAATGGCAGCAGATCAACGCGAAACATAAGCGCAAGCTCGAAGATGGGCGCGTCGCTCCCGATGCGAACGAAGAGTACCTGCTCTACCAGACGATCGCAGGCGCGTGGCCGTGGGAAGACTCGGCGGACGACTTGGCCGACTTTGAAAAGCGTCTGAAGGAGTACTCAACCAAGGCCTTCAGTGAAGCGAAGGTCAATCTGAGCTGGCTCAATCCTGACCAGGAATATGTCGATGCTGTTCATGGATTTATCGGCGATATGCTGAAGCCGTCGGGCGAAGGGGTGCCGTCGGCCTTCGTTGCCTCGCTGGCGGAACTTCTTCCCAAGCTTCGCTTGTTCGGGGCAGTGAATTCTCTCGCGCAGCTCGTCCTTAAGACAACCGCACCAGGTGTGCCGGACTTCTACCAGGGAACTGATATGTGGGACCTCAGCCTGGTCGATCCCGATAACCGCCGGCCTGTCGACTATCACTTACGACAAAAAGCCCTGGAGCACATGCGGTCAAAGCCGGCAAGCGAGGTTGCACGCGAAGTCACAGCCAAGCTAAGCGATGGCCGCATCAAGCTGTGGACGATGCATCGCGCCCTCGAGTTGCGCCGGCAGCAGCATGATGTCTTTAGCAAGGGCGCCTACAAGCCACTGCTTCTTGATGACGGTCGGAAGGAGAATCTGATCGGGTTTACACGCAGCCACGACAGCGAGACGGTCGTCACCCTCATCCCCCGCTTTAGCATGACGCTTGCAGGAGACTCCGGCGAACTACCACTGGGCAAAGCCTGGGGAGACTCGCGCCTGAATATTCCTGAGTTGAAGGGAAAAACCATGCGCAACGTATTTACCGACGAGACTGTTAGCGTGGACACCAATGGAGTACTTACCCTGGGGGACGCGTTCGCTAGCTTTCCGGTAGGGTTGTTCACGATAAAACTCGAGTAGCTTATAAAACAACAGGAGCACCCACGCCATCGCAGCGTGGGTGCTCCTGCTTCTACTTCGTTTCTTCCGGTCCTACACCGTCACGGTCCGTTACTTCCACCAGCTCCGCCAGCTTGTCCGAAAGCGATGCGCTCAGCACTCCGTCCGGGCTTCTCCAGCCCCAGTTGTTACTTGCTGCGGAAGGAGTGTTCATGCGCGCTTCCGATCCAAGCTGCAGCAGGTCCTGCATGGGGAACAGGCAGATATCTGCGATGGATGTGGCCGCCAGGCGGATCAAAGACCAGACAATATCACTGTCATGGCCCAGGTAGACGCGCACAGCATCAGCTTCGATCTTGCTCGCGCCATGCTGCCACCAGCCGAGCGTAGTGTCGTTGTCATGCGTACCGGTATAAACGACGGTGTTCTTCTCGTACTGGTGGGGAAGATATACGTGCGCGCCGCGGCCGCCAAAGCCAAACTGCAGGATGCGCATGCCAGGCATGTCGAACTGTTCACGAAGGGCGTGCACTTCTTCTGTAATATCGCCCAGATCTTCGGCGATAAAAGGCAGTATGCCCAGTTCTGCACGCAATGCTTTAAACAATTCTTCTCCCGGTGCCTTGACCCACTCGCCGTCGATAGCGTTTTCATCATCAGCGGGAATTGACCAGTACGCTTCAAAGCCGCGGAAATGGTCCAGTCGGACCGCCCCATAAAGCTCGGTTGCACGGCGCACGCGATCCACCCACCAGCTGAAATTGCTTTCAGCCAGCGTTTCCCATTTGTACAGGGGGTTGCCCCACTTCTGGCCGGTAGCACTGAAATAATCAGGCGGCACGCCTGCCACTTTCTGTGGCTTTAGCTGTTCATCAAGCTCGAATAATTCAGGATGTGTCCAGACATCGGCACTATCGTAACTGACAAAGATTGCGATGTCGCCGATGAACTCAATCTTGCGACTGCTGCAGTAACTGCGCAACGCCTGCCATTGTTCCTCGAAGGCAAACTGGATCGCGCGCTCTACCTGCAACTCCTGCGCATACTCCTGGGCAGCGGCTGCCATTGCTGCCGGCTCGCGATACACAATCGCATTCGGCCAGTCGTGCCATGAAGCGTAATTGTACTGGCGACGAAGTACGGCATAGAACACGTAATCCTCAAGCCAGTGGGCGCTACGACTGCAAAAACTCTGAAAGCGCTGCCATTGCTGGACTGGCTTCCTGTCTAGAAAATTGCGAGCAGCTTCGGCCAGAAGGGGCAGCTTTTGTTTACTCACGCTCTCGAAGTCCACGTTGGCTGTTGCCGCCGGCAGACCCGCGATTCGATCCCCCGCAAGCCAGCCCCAATCGCACAAATATTCCATACTGATGAGCAACGGGTTGCCGGCAAATGCTGAGATTGCTCCATAAGGCGAATTACCATAGCCGGTAGGATTGAGCGGCAGCACCTGCCAATAGCGTTGCTTGGCTGCTGCTAGAAAATCGGCAAACTGGTAGGCGGCAGGTCCCATGTCGCCGATGCCTCCGTACGAAGGCAGGGATGAAATATGCAGCAGGATTCCGGAGGAGCGTTCGAAAGGCATCAGTAATCCATCATTCAAATTTGCGGCTGGTTAAACCTAGGTAATCGAAAACAAAAAAGCCCGCGTTCGGAGAGATTCCGAAAGCGCGGGCTCTGTTGCTTTTCATAACTTTCCTGGATAAACCCGCTATCCGGGAAGACGTTGCTGTGTGCCCGTCTGCGCGCTCTTGTTCATGCGGATGCGGCCTTCCTTTTGATACCGGTCCGTCAGTGAAGTAACAAAAACAGCAAAGGCTTCCTCGCGGCGTTCACCCACCAGTTGCTGCCTGGTCTGATCGATGTTCTTGGCAACATCCTCCGGCGAAGGCATTTGCTTATCCAGCAGCTTTACCACTGCCCCACTCCGCCCCGTGTTGATCGGGCCGCTGATCTGGTTTGCACCCAGGTCAAAAATCTGTGGAGCCGCCTGTGCCAGGGTACCGATCTCGGGTACGTTCGCATCACGGCCAACCAGGTCGCTGGTCTTGACAGTTGCGCCTACAGCCTTGGCAGCCTTCTCGAGGTCGTTCTCATTGTGTGCCTGCGTAGCCAGGTCATTGGTTTTGCGCGCCAGCAGCTGTGGTAGCTGCTGGTCGCGGAAATCCTCGATCAGGTGCGTCTTGTATTCGTCGAAGCTGGGTGCGTGAGCAGCCTTGATATCCAGCACCTGGAAAACCGCATAGCCTGTTCCCGTGCTGACCGAAGCAGGTGCTGCATTGGCCTTGGCGCTGAATACCTGAGCCAACAGCTTCGAACCATCGGCAACCCCTGCCACGGTACCGGTCTGCGGCAGGTAGTCAGTCGTTACGACCTGAAGATGATGAGCGGCCGCTGCCTTCGCCAGGCCGGCCTTGGCTTCATTCGCGAGCGTTGCCGCGAATGCCTGCTCCTGCTGCGCCTTCATCTCAGTGCTTAATGTCGAGACAATCTGCGGCTTCACTTCAGCCAGTGGCTTGGTGTGCGCCGTCTGTTTTTCTTCGGTCTGGATAATGTGGTAGCCATACTGCGTCTTCACCAGCTCTGACGTCTGCCCTGGATTCAGCGAGAACGCGGATTTATCAAACTCAGGCACAGTCACGCCATGCTGGATAAAGCCTAGCTCACCACCCTGTGTCTTGCTGCCAGGGTCATCCGAGTACTTGCTCGCCAGCTCGGCAAAGTTTCCACCCGCCTTCAACTGCTTCAATACATCTTCTGCTTTGGCGCGAGCCTCCCCGTCTGCCTTGGCATCGGCGCCGGCCGGCACCTTGATCAGGATATGGCGCACTTTCGCCTGCTCCGGCACCGAATAATCCTTCTGGTGAGCGTTGTAGTACTGCTGCACCGCATTGTCGCTTACCTGGTTCGCCCCGCCCGGGACTTGGTCCGCCGTGAAGGCGATATAAGAAATCTTGCGCATCTCCGGAACAGCATTCGCATACTTCGCCGCATTCTGCTTGAAGAAGGTCTGCAACTCGGTATCAGTAGGATTGATCTGCTTGCGAAGATCGTCCGAACTCAGCACGGCGTACTGGAACTTCACCTTCGTCCCCTGCTGCATATACGAATCGCGCACTTCCTTGTCCGACACAAAGACACCGCCGGTGATCAGCGTCTCCAGCCGGTTAATCGCAATCTCGTCCTTGAACTGCTTTTCAAAGTCTTCCTTTGACATGTTGAACGCACTCTGGACAAAGTTGGCATACCCGTCGTCGCCGATAAAGTTCCCCTTGGGAAACAGGTAGGCCGCGAACGGGCCGTTCTGCAATTCGTACCGGAGATCGTTGTCTGTCACCTTCAAACCCATGCGGGTCGCTTCCTGCATCAGGATCTCACGCTGGATGAGCGCCTGCGCTGCTCGCGGCATCATGTAAGGGAGCGCAAAGTCCGGCAGCTTCTGCTGCTGCAGCAAACGCTGAGCGACCTGCTGAACTTCCGGCGTCGTAATATCACGTGACGGTCCGAAGACGCGGCCTAAATAGCCGCCACCCTTGATGGTCGCGTAAGTGTTCCCGGTGGTCGCGGTTGAATCGCTGAAAATGCCGGGCACGAGTGTGACCACCATGGTGATGCAGGCGACCGCGATGATCGCGATAAATACAAACTTCATCGCGCGGCTGTTATTTTGCAGGAAACGAATCATTCTTTATCAAAACCTTTTTTCTTGCACGTTCCCGGGCAATGCAGACAAGCATGACTGCAGGTCCTGAACGCGCCCGAAGGCTGCTGCGCAGAACACTGATCCCGGATGGGCAGAATACTCAACATTATAGACGAGCGTGCCCTACGGCTTCTTCTCTGGGGCCTGCGCCCCCCATCACATCTACCAGATTCGGCGTATGCCGAAGGAGTCGAGTTGCTCGTCCGTGCTGAGAATCGGTATGTCGGCTGCTAAAGCTTGCGCGGCAAGCATGCGGTCAAAGGGGTCTTTGTGAATGTTGATCATGCGGCCGGATCGGAGAGCACTGGCAGTATCAATCGGAAGCAGAGTATAGCCGGCGTCATCCATCGCTTCAAGAAACTCAAGCTCCAGTTTTTCAGCCCCGGGAAGCTTGCCGATGCGTACTTTGGTTGCAATCTCCCAGGCGGAGGCAGCAGATACCAGGACTTCGTTTGCCGGATCGGCGATGATGGTTGCTACCTTGCGGCTCAAACTCTTCGGAGTCAGCGTAGCCCAAAGGAGGGTACACGTATCCAGCAGGACCTTCACTCACCCTCGCCATTCCAGAACTTCAGTTCTTCCTCAGCCAGTGGCTCAAAGAAGGCATCTGTGAGGACAAAGTCTGGCGTTGCCAGCACTCCAAGACGCTTTTTCAGGGTCGGCTTGATAGCTTCAATGCGGGCTACCGGTACTTTCTCGCGACCGTTGGTGATAATGACGACCTCGCCCCTCTGCGCTTTCCTCACCAGTTCAGAGAGACTGCTCTTGGCCTCGAACATCGTCGACAGGGTTGCCACGTCAAGCCTCCTCCAAGTTGCTAACTTAGCTTAGCTAAGGCCAGGCACGCCGTCAAGCACTTTGTTCCTGCAGCAGGGAACGGCTATTCCTCTACTTGCGTACTCTGTAAATGAATGACCAACCTCGGAGACATTTTCGGACAGGTATTCGCGGCCATCTGGTCGAATAAACTCAGGTCATTTCTTACCATGTTCGGTATTGCCTGGGGCGTCGGTTCACTCCTGCTGCTGGTGGGGCTCGGAGAGGGATTTCGATCAGGGCAGCGCAGGCAGATGGCGACGCTCGGCAACGATGTGATCTTCATGTCCGGCGGCAACATTCCAGCGGTTCCCAGCCAGCACACGGGCATGCGGCCTTATCACCTTACCTTCCGGGACGCCGTCGATATGCGCACCAAGAGCGCCAGTATCCGCGACGCGACCGCTATCCTCGAAAATGACAGCGTGAAGCAGGTAAGCGCCTTTGCATCGTCGGGCGGTACTGTGAACGGGGCTGAGCCGAATTACGCAAATATCCGTGCCATCCCCATCGCACAGGGACGTTTCCTCAACGCTGCCGATCTGGCCGACCGCAGACACGTTGTCGTCCTGGGAAAGAAGGCCGCGACCCTCCTCTTTCCCGGGCATGCTGCTATCGGCTCAAACATTACGCTCAACGGCTCAAGATTTGACGTCATCGGCATCTTTGACAAGGTCGGCCACGGCAATAACGATACGTCGAATCAGGAATGCTACATTCCCCTGACGACCATGCTCGAGATGTTTCCCATCAAGGGCGAGAACCTTCCGCTGGATGCTGTCGGTTCCATTCAGTACCAGCCGCGCACTCATGGTGGCAACCTAGCGGCAGTCGCTGAAGCCCATCGCATCGTCGCGCAGAATCATGGCTTTGATGGGTCAAACCTCGATGCCTTCAATGAATGGGACTCGATCAAGAGCGAGCAGATGGTCGATACCATTTTCAACGTGATGGACTACTTTCTCGGGGGCGTCGGCATTGTGACACTGGCGCTGGGAGCGGTCGGCATCATCAACATCATGCTGGTGGCCGTCACCGAACGCACGCGGGAAATTGGCCTGCGCAAGGCCCTGGGCGCGACCAACCGCAGTATTGAACTGCAGTTTCTGCTCGAAGGGCTCTTCCTTACCGGGGTCAGTGGGTTGGTAGGGATGGCGGGCGCTGCTGCACTCATGTCTGCACTGCAGGCCATCGCGGGTGGAAATGTTCAGGGGTTTGATCCGCCAAGGCTGGTGCCATGGTCAGCAGCACTCGCGATTGGTTCACTTAGTCTGAGTGGCATCCTCGCTGGACTCTACCCGGCGAGGCAGGCCGCCCGCCTTGAGCCTGTTGAAGCACTTCGTAAGGAATAGAGTAGAAAGCGAGCCCTATGTTTACAGACCTGGTTACACAAGCGTGGGAAGCCATGCTGCACAACCGCCGCCGCACCATGATCACCATGATCGGCATGGCCTGGGGCATTGCTACGGTCGTGCTGCTGCTTGCCTATGGAGCCGGTTTCGGCCGTGCAGTCGGCGCCATTTTCGCGCAATGGGGCGTCAACTCCATGGGAGTATTTCCAGGCACGACCAGCGAACAGGCAGGCGGCGCTAAAGCAGGAGTGCCAGTCCGCCTCCAGCAGGCAGACGTCGACACGGTCATGAACAGCGTCCCCGGCATCCTGACAGCAACCGGTTTTGTCGAGAAGACAGTGTCCACGCAAAACGAGCTGCACAGTTATAGCTGGCCGGTCGACGGCTCCCATCCCACCATCGCGGATACGCTCAACCTCACCATTGCGGAAGGGCGCTTCTACACCGAAGAAGATAACGAGCAGCGCAACCACGTCGTCGTTCTCGGATCCGAAGCGAAAAGGAAGCTGTTTTCCGGCATGGATGCGATTGGCCAGCGCGTCCGTATTAGCGGCATCAGCTTCATCGTCATTGGCGTGCTGAAAGGCAAGATGCAGGAGAGCGGCAACGACTTTAATAAAACCAACTGGATCCCTTTGAATGCGATGGGCGACATCGCGGATCTGAAGTATCTCGATGGGATCTGGACGACCTATCACGGGGACCACGTGCAGACGCAGCATCAGATCCGCAGTGCTCTGGGCGCCGCACATAACTTCCGCGCCACAGATCACAATGCCCTTTATGTCGCAGATCTGATGGAGCAGTTAAGTCAGTTCAGCGTCATCACCACGGCACTGACCATTCTCCTCGGCTTCATCGGCGCACTGACGCTTGGGATTGCAGGCATTGGATTGATGAACATCATGCTGGTGTCGGTCCAGCAACGCACCCGCGAGATCGGGGTAGAGAAAGCCTTAGGTGCCCAAAAGCGTCACATCATGGTGCAGTTCCTGGCAGAAGCGCTGGTCATTACCGGGGTTGGGGGCGTCGCGGGCATCATCCTTGCCTATGCGGTTGCTCTGTCCATCGGCAGGATCACCTTCTACTCGGCAATCGCCCAGAATGCCAGTGACGCCGACATTCAATTGCTTATCTCGCCGAACATCGTCATCTCCGCTACCGTCATCCTGGTAGTCGTCGGCCTGATCAGCGGCATGCTTCCAGCTCTTAAGGCAGCCAATCTCGATCCCATCGAAGCATTGCGGTACGAGTAGAGCCCGGGATGCCGCCCCTTGAGGAGCGGCAGGGGCATGCCCTCAGAAGAGTGCGACCAAACGGGAGCATGCTTTGCGCGAAGTGCTCCCGCCCGACCAGCCGGTACCGATACGGCCGCCAGTTACTGCGCGACTTCTTCCCGCTGGTAAGCCTTCTGCAGATAGACGCGGGCCTGGTTGACCGCGCCCTGCGTATTGTCATTCGTCTGCACGGCCTGGCGATATTCGTTCACGGCGCGGTCTCGTTGCCCGGTCACATCGAATATCTTTCCAAGCTGAATGTGGCTCCAGACTTCTGTCCACTTGGGTTCGTTATCACCGCGCAGGCAATCACGATAGGAGTTTGCCGATGCCTGGTAGTTGCGCTGGGTGAACAGCAGTTCGCCGATGCGGTAATTCGCCAGTGAACTGGTGGAGTTGATGGCCAGCGCTTTCTGATATTCCTCAAGTGCGGCCGGCAGATCGCCCTGCGCAACCAACTGTTGCCCGCGCAGAATAGCGACACGCACCTGCAGGTCAGGCGAATTCTTCAATACCTGGTTATTCGGGTCGATGATGATATTGCGCGGCCGGCCAAACGTATCGACGACGTACTGCGAATCGGTTCCGACTACTTCGACCCGTTTCGTCTCCGTCTTGCCTTCCGTTTCGACGGACAAGTCAACCGGCATATTGAACAGGTCCAGGTCCTGCTGCACTTCGCCGATCGTCCGGAAGCCGGTGCCATTGCCAAGTCGGTAAACGGCGTATTTGTCCTTGAACTCCGGCGCACCGGTGCCATCCAGCCACTGCGCGAAGAACGGCGTCAGGTTCATCTGTGAAGTGGATTCGGCGACCTTTTCGACATCGCTCGTCTTCACCGGCTTATCGGCAAACTGCTTCAGGAGTGTCTGCAGCACCTTCGTAAACAGTTCATCGCCGAGTTCAAAGCGAAGCATGTGAAAGACCATCGCGCCTTTGTCGAAAGTCATCGACTGGAACTCCGGCGTGAACGGATCAAAACGCGAAGTTGCTGTCAGTGGGATGGTGTCATAGGCGAGCGCGCTGGCGGAGATGTCCATGACCGCGGTCGATAACGCATTTGCGCCGGACACATCCCCGACATACATCAGCTCGGCGTAGCGCGACATGCCATTGGTGATCCACGCATCGTTGAGCGTTGCAGGGGAAACCTGGCTGCTCCACCACTGGTGAGCAAGCGTATTGGCCAGGAGGCGTGAGCCGGTGCGGTCGTTGATGCGTGAGCCGGAAATCAGCGCCATCTCCGGCGCCCAGTATGCCGGAACAGTGTCGTTCGGCAGCTCCACGATGTTCAGCCGCGGCGTCTCGGGCGGTCCGTAGCTGCCGGAGAAGAAATCGAACTCGCGACCGGCGACCTGGGCGTACGGAGCAGCTGCTTCCTTGTGCGCGTCTGTCGTATACACCCGGATATTGGCCGCACCGCCGATGGAAGTCGGATCAGCGAACTTACCCGCGACCAGTGTCCCTGGAAATCCCGGGCGGTCCCAGTTGAACTGGTAAACCTGGCCGCCGGGCCCGGTTTTCGGGTTGCCGGTCGATCCTGAACCCAGCACCTTGTAGTCATTTGGCATGTGCACGGTGATGTCGGCGGTAAAGCGATCGGTGAGGTAGCCGACCATGGGAAACCACCGCGCCGGATACAAAAGATACGTAATTGGATCGCCGACCGTTGCCAGCTTCAGTCCTTCGACCGGACTCTCTTCCGTACCGGCAAGCGTGCCTTCGTAGTCAAAGGTATAGGTCGCTGCATCGCCCTTTTGCAACGCAGCCGCCGGCGTCACACGCATGGTTGCGTTCTGGCCTCGCTCGCCATTCAGCATGTGACCCTTGTCGTCGGTGATCCTGTTCAACTTGAGAGCACTGTTGAACTCGAAGGTTGGCTGGTCAACCGCATCAAGCGCTACAAAGCTTACCTTCGCCGTCGCATGCAGTGAGTGGTCTGACGGGTTGAGCGTCACGTCAATCACATAGCCGTTTACCTGGATCGGCTGCTTCAGGGGTGCGGCAGGCGCAACATTGCAGAGACTGGCGGCGACGAACATGCCGAGCGGAATGCGAGACGACAAGCGCAACAGGATTAACTTCATCTGACGGGTACCGGCCCTCTAAAAACCAGCTCTTAAAGCAGAGCAGAGGTCTGCTTCTGTTCTAAAGTGTAGCTGAGCGCGATCTCCGCAACAGCCTCGATGGCTGTAGACGTTGCACCGGTAGTAAGAGCTTCTCGTACCCTACGCAATCCTGTTTGCATGGTCGAACGGGCGTCACCATCCACCAGCAAAGGCCCCAGTTCGCGTGCGATGTTCGCCGCGGTAAAGTCATGCTGGATCAACTCCGGGACCAGCCGCCGTCCGGCAATCAGGTTCACCATCGCGACATGTGGCACATCGACCACCCGTTTTGCAACTGCGTAGCTGGTCTTGGAGAGCCGGTAGACGACGACAAAAGGATTGCCCATCATGGCAGCATCCACAGTCGCCGTGCCACTCGAAACAATTGACCCGCGCGCATGGAAGAGCGCGGCCCGTGCATCCTCACCAAAATGCACAGGGACCTTGCTGTGGACGTCAAGGATCGGCACAAAAATGGACGGATCCAGTCCGGGTGCCCGGGGGATGAGAAATTCGTACCTGGTTTCGCCTGCATTCAGAAGGTTTGCAGCCCGCAGCATTTCCGGGAGATTCATCTCCACCTGTTTACGCCGGCTGCCTGGCAGCAGCGCAATCCACTCTTTTTCAGGCTTCAGCTTCCCGCCGAATTTAGCAGCGAACTCCGCGCGCGAGAGAGCAGGCATTGCCTGTTCAGCTAGCGGGTGCCCGACAAAGTCTACCTGTACCCCATGCCTCCGGTAGAATTCGACCTCAAAGGGAAAGATGACCAGCATCCGGGTCACATACTTTTTCACCCGCTCAATGCGGCGTTTCTTCCAGGCCCACAGTTGTGGGCTCACAAAGTAAATCACCGGCACGCCCAGCCGGTGCAGTTCCTGCGCCAATCGCAGATTTACGTCCGGAAAGTCGATGAGGATGGCCACATCCGGCTGTTCGCGCTGCAGGCTCGCCTTGAGCCTGCGATATTCGGCATAGATGCGTGGCATGTGGCGGATCACTTCGGTGATCCCCATATGCGCAACATCTTCAGCTTTCACGATGCGGCGAAACCCAAGCTGCTCCATGCGAAGGCCGCCCAGGCCAAAACAGTCGACTTCGGGATCCAGCGCAAGGACAGCCTGGATCAACTGGGCGCCGTAGTGCTCGCCACTGGCTTCACCCGCAGATAGAAATACTTTGCTCATTGTACTTTTCGGGTGCCCCATGTCTCGCGTCTGAGATATGGGTAGGCGTCTGCGACATAGGTTAGCGTCTGAGACATGGCTTGGCGTATCCACTCTGAGTTTAACGACACCTGACTGCAGCAATGAGACAGCGACTTGTGGAACCACAGCAGCGAGATGTGGGCCATCCGGTCTTGTGGCTCAATGAACATTTAGCTTCAATATCACGACTCGTCAGAGAGTGCGACCATCGGAAGCATGCCATTCACGCCGACAGGCGTAGACGCCCGTACGGCCAGTACTTCCTGGTCCTTGTATTGGAGTTGGTAGAGCTTCCAGTACAGTCCGCGTTGGATCAGCAGTTCCTGGTGTGACCCGGCTTCACGCAACTGTCCTTTATGCATCACCAATATCACGTCAGCCCGCTGCACGGTTGAGAGACGATGGGCGATCAGGACGGAAGTCCGGCCAGTGACCAGCCGATCGAGTGCTGAGCGCACCCGCAATTCGGTCTCCGTGTCGACAGAGGACGTTGCCTCATCGAGGATGAGGATGCGTGGAGCATGCGCCAGCGCCCGGGCGAAGTTGATCAGCTGTTTTTGTCCAGTCGAAAGCCCAGCCCCTCGTTCGCGCAAGGTCTCTTCGTACCCATGCGGAAGGGTCGCGATAAAGTCTGCCAGGTTTACCTGTTCAGCTGCGTGCTTTAACTGCACATCGGTGATCCATTCGGAGCCCAGGCGGATGTTCTCGGCAATGGTCCCGGTAAACAGAAACGGATCCTGCAGTACGACGCCAAAATGCTGCCGCAGCTTGGTCAGGTCATGTTCGCGGACGTCCACACCGTCGATCAGTACCTGGCCGTGCTGCACATCATAGAAGCGCATCATCAGCGAGATGATGGTCGTTTTTCCTGCGCCGGTATGGCCGACGATTGCGGCTGTCTGATTAGGTTGGATCGTGAAGCTGACGCCCTTCAGGATCCACTCGACCTCGTTCGACATTGCTTTCAAAGCATTGACATCGCCGCGACTGATCGCTGCCTGTTGTGCCTCGGTAAGCTTCTGGTAGGTGAACCACACATCGCGGAACTCGACCTGCCCCGCGATCGCTGCCGGCACAGCACTGGCCTTGATCGAAACGGATGCCGGCGAGAAAATGTGCGGTTCTGTGTCGATCAGCTTGAAGACCCGTTCGCTTGCTGCCATGGCCGCCTGCAGAATGTTGTACTTGTCGCTCAGGTCCTGAATCGGCCGGAAAAACCGCTGCGCGTACTGAATAAACGCGACCAGGATCCCGATCGTCAGCGTGTTGCGCACAACGCCGCCGCCGCCGAGCCAGATTACCAGTGCAATGGCAACCGAACTAAGCAGCTCGACCGCCGGATAGTACAGCGCGTACGCCAGGATCGCATCCTTAAATGCGACCATGTGCTGCTCGTTGATGGCTTTGAAGTCGTCATAGGCACGATCTTCGCGGTTGAACAACTGCACCACCGTCATCCCCGTGACGTGCTCCTGGGTAAAGGCATTGATCCTGGCAATGGCGGTCCGGATACGTCGGTAAGACTCGCGCACATGCTTGCGGAAGATGCTCGTAATCACCAGGATGATCGGGATCACCGAGAGCGTAATCAGGGCCAGCCACCAGCTCATCTGCAGCATCACCAGCACAATGCCCAGTAGCACAAACACATCTTCGAAAATAGCGAACACGCCCGAGGTAAACATCTCGTTCAGCGCGTCGACGTCACTCGTCAGGCGCGTGACCAGGCGGCCCACGGGGTTGCGGTCGAAGAAGCCGATGTCCATGCGCTGCAGGTGACGGAAGATCTGCGAACGCATGTCGAACATGATCTTCTGCCCGGTCCACTGCATCAGGTAAGTCTGGATAAACTCGAGCAGGTAACTGAGTGTCAGCAGACCCAGGTAGACACCCGCCAGCTGGGTGATCCCGGTACCGGGATTGGGACTCAAGTGCTTCGCCAGCAACGAAGGATGTTCAGGCCGATGCGCCGACATGTACGTATCGATCGCGACCTTCGTCAGGTATGGACCCATGATGTCCGCACCCGCCTTCAGCAGGATGGCGACGACAGACACCCCGGCCTGCAGCTTGTAAGGGCGCAGGTAGGTTAACAACCGCCGCATCAGCCGGCCGTCGTACGCCTTGCCCAGGACCTCTTCATCCCCCTGCTTCGGCTTCTCTTGTTCTTTACTTGCTGTCTTGGTTTCGGTGGCCATGCCAGTCTTTATTCTACGGGCTGTGCGGGTTCCGGAAAGAATGCGTCATGTGGATCAATCCCGATACTTTTTGAATCTTTCCGTCACGCCCACTTCAAAGCAATCGCCGTTCGCAGGGAAGAAGCGACCCTGTCAGAATGGAGGGATGAAGTTGATCGAACCGGCAGACAGCATCGGCCTCTACATCTCCGTGCCGTTCTGCCGGTCAAAATGCTCGTTCTGCAATTTCGCCTCGAATGTCTATGGCGCAGAGAACCATGCCCGTTACGTCGAACGTCTCTGCGAAGAACTCCGCAATGCCGGCCGTCGGGCAGAAGCCATCGGTGCCCGCCTGCCACGCACAGTCGATAGCATCTACCTCGGTGGAGGCACGCCCAGCGTCCTCGAACCCGGGCTCCTCCAGCAGCTATTCTCGACCATCCGGGAAGAATTTCAACTTTCTCTCGATGCCGAGATCACCATGGAATGCGCACCGGGCCAGGTCCATGACGCCGTGCTCGCCGCCATGGTCACCTGCGGAGTGAACCGGGTCAGCCTCGGCGTTCAATCGTTCGTCGACAGGGAAGCAGCGACAACCGGCCGGCTCCACAACCGTGCCGTTGCGTTGCATGACATCGAGCGGCTCCGGGCTGCCGGCATATCGCGCATCAGTGTCGACCTGATCGCCGGCCTGCCTCACCAGACGCTCGCTTCCTGGCAGGAATCGCTCGAAGTGCTGATCAGTACCGAGGTACAGCACGCCAGTATCTACATGCTGGAAGTGGATGATGACTCACGCCTGGGCAAGGAACTGCTGAATGGCGGCGGTCGCTACCATGCCGGCGCTGTCCCTAAAGACGACACCATCGCTACCATGTTCGAGGTCGGAGGCGACCGATTACATGCCGGCGGCCTTCAGCAGTATGAAATTTCAAATTATGCAGTTAGCGGCCAGGAGTCGATCCACAACTTGAAGTATTGGAAGCGTCAGCCCTACCTGGGCATTGGCCTCGATGCGCACTCAATGCTTCAGCAGTCGCTGGATGGCAGCGGCGTACGTTTCCATGTTACAGATGACTTACAAAGTTTCATGGAGGGGCCGGCTCAGTGGCTGGAGATCGATTATTTGTCGAAACGTGCCGCACTGGAGGAAGCCTGGTTTCTGAGTCTGCGGCTGTCTGCTGGTGTGAGCGTGCGCCAGCTTGAACAAGCGTTTGGCGAAGTAGCTATCGCACGTTTTCAGCCCGTCCTGAATGAACTGGCTGATGCCGGATTACTGGAAATCGGCGATGACAGAAGCAGACTTACCAGTCGCGGTAAGCTGCTGTCGAACGAAGTTTTCGGCCGCATACTTGAAGTAGGAGATGAAGAACTTTGCCTGACGAACTAGCCACGCACGATATCAATCCCGCGGCAACATCTGCACGCAAGATCGATCTCCGCAGTGACACTGTTACCCAGCCGACCCCGGCCATGCGTAAAGCCATGGCTGAAGCCGAAGTGGGCGACGATGTTTACGGCGAAGACCCTACGATCAACCGGCTGGAAAAGCGGTCAGCTGAGATCTTCGGCAAAGAAGCTGCCATTTTCGTTCCCACCGGCAGCATGGGCAACCAGATTGCCATTCGCCTGCACACCCAGCATGGACAGGAAGTGATCTGCGAAGCTCGCGGCCATATTCTTGACTGGGAGATGGGCATGGTCGCCGCTTTCTCCGGCTGCCAACTCCGTACAGTTCCGGCCGAGCGCGGCATCCTCACCTGGGCACACATCCGCACCGCTATCATGCCGCAGATTTACTACCGCGCCCAGACCGGCCTCATCTCCATGGAAAACTCGCACAATATGGCCGGCGGCACAGTTACGCCGCTCGACGTGATGGAGGAAGTGTGGGAGGAAGCGGCGAAGCTCGACCTCCCGGTTCACCTGGACGGCGCGCGGGTCTTTAATGCCGCTGCCACTCTGAACATGCCCGTCGCAAGTCTGACGCGTGGCTTTGCCACTATTTCTTTCTGCCTGTCTAAAGGTCTCTGCGCGCCGGTGGGTTCAGTGCTCGTCGGCAGTCAGGCACACATCGACAAGGCCCGGAGCTTCCGCAAAGCTCTGGGCGGCGGGATGCGCCAGGCCGGCATTCTGGCCGCCGCCGGCCTGATTGCGCTTGAAGAGATGCCCGCCCGTCTACCGGAGGACCATGCCAACGCACGCTACCTGGCAGAAGCGCTGGCGAAACTTCCAGGCATCGAGATTGACCTCGAAGCTGTCCAGACCAACATCGTCATCTTCAATCTCTCCGGGGGAGCAAATGCTGCAGACATAGTCACACGGCTGAAGGAGAAAGGTGTCCTGGCAGGCACAACCGGCCCGCGCAGCGTTCGCGTTGTCACCCACAGGGACGTGAACCGGTCAGACTGCGAAGCCGCCGTGCAGATCCTGCAGAGCGTTCTTTAGAGTAGCGTCGCTAGAGCAAATTACCTGAAGTGTAGAGCGAAGATACGATGAAGATGGGCCTTTTCCCCCAGGAAAAGGCCAGCCTGGATCCAGCCAGAAACACCATAGCCTCAGGTAATTTGCTCTAAACAGGTGTCACGGGAGACCGTAGCCGAGCAGCTTTCCTGACCCCTGTCCTTCGCATTGAGCATCATGACTGACGAACTGCCCAAGGCTGGTCGAAGTGCATCGATAAAGCGCAGCCAGATTCGCAGCGGCCGTCGGGCTGGCATAGCCGTAACCTTCCAGGCCGAGAATACGCTGGCCTTCGCAGGACGGGTCCAGCGAGACAAAGTAGCCGGTTGACCCGTTCTTGCAGCCGTAGAAGGGAACCTGGGCGCCATTTTGCGGGTTTTCATACAAGTGCCCCAGGGCAGCATCCGTTTTAAAACCGCCGTCCGGGTCGACCCAGCCCGTGGTCACTTCGTAGGTTTTTCCATTGCGATAACGCGTGAGCGCCATGGTCTGCTGAGTTGGGTCCCAACTCATTGAGCCAATGACCCACTTGTAAAGATCGGCCGATTGACCTGCTTCCTCGGGGGTCGCGTTCCAGGCTGGCGCAGGGTCAGAAAGGGATGGATAGAGCTGGAATCTTCCCGCCACCCCCGGCACGATATTTCCATAGCCGTCTTTTGAAAGGCTGGGAAGAAAGTTGGATTCGTAGCCGGTCAGGTTCGTATCCACAGTCTTAACCAGCTCCCATGGCGTCGCCCCGCTGAACAACGAGTCATTTGGAATGCGATAGATTTGCATGCCATATTGACCATGCTCCTGGTAGCCGCCCGTAGTGGGTGACGGTCTTACGCCTAGTTGAAAAGCGCCGTACCAATAGCGTGTAGCCGGATCAAAGCCCACATCTCCCCATGACGGGTTTGGATTGTTCGGATCCAGGCCTTTTTGGGTCAGCGTTCCTTCTACCGTAAAGTGAACACCGTCCGGTGATGTCGCCATCAGATGGTGTACCGTCGGCGTGTTGTCTTCGTAAAAGAGCACAATGGACGACTTGCCGTCTGCATTGTAGGGACCAGGCTGTCCAACGCCATAAAGCAGTGCTGAGGTTGAACTGATAATAGGGTTCGGATACTTCTTCCAGCCGATGCCATCGTTTGAAAACGCGATACCGATACTGTTGTCCTCGCCGGCATACGATGGTGTGCCGACGTAAAACAATTCATAGGTGTAGGTCTGCCCATCGCCCAGCGGATTGGTAAATACGCCGACGACAACTTTCGGGTTACAGGTAAAAGCCTGATCCCAAGCGCCGGCTGTTTCCGCAAGGGTAACGATCGGCGTCGATGCCTGGTTATGCACAGGGTCATAGGTCTCGTAGAGGATGGTGTCAGTATTCTGCTTAGGCACATTCGGGTTGGGCGACTGGCCGCACCACCATACCTGCAGCAGCTTGCCGTTTTGGATAACGGAGGGCGAATAGTTGTAGCTCGAGTGCAGTTTAGCGATGGCGCCTTTTTCCAGCCCGGAAGAACCACAGCCTGTTGCGGTCAACAGCAAAGCGAGAGCTGAAGCTGCAACGAAACTTCCAGAGAGAATCGGTTTCAACAAATGCGCAGCCCCCTTTTTAAACGAAGGCGTGATCT